>NZ_JBHTST010000008.1:0-109167 GCF_042794995.1 Streptomyces sp. NPDC056503 | reverse complement strand
GTGTATAAGAGACAGGTCCATCGGACCGGGCCCTCCGCCGTACCGTCTACAGCTTCTCGACCGGCGCGTACCGCAGCAGCAGCCGCTTCGGCTTCTCGTCGCCGAAGTCGATCGTCGCCTGCGCGTCCGAACCCCCGCCCGTCACCGCCAGGACCGTCCCGAGACCGAACTGGTCATGGGTGACCCGGTCGCCGATCGCCAGCGAGACCACCGGCTTCTCCGCCCCGCCCGCGCGGCGGGTCGCGAAACCGGACGGGCCGGAGCGGGCGCGCGACGAGGAGAGCGAGGCCGTCAGCGAGGAGGTGATCCCCGAGGTCGGCCCGGCGGGCTTCGCCACCGGCCCCGTCCGCTTCCACTCCAGGTAGGCCGGCGGGATCTCCTCCAGGAAGCGGGAGGCCGGGTTGTACGAGGGCTGGCCCCAGGCGCTGCGCATCGACGAGCGGGTGAGGTAGAGCCGCTCGCGGGCGCGGGTGATGCCCACGTACGCCAGGCGCCGCTCCTCCTCCAGCTCCTTCGTCTGACCGAGGGCCCGCATGTGCGGGAAGACGCCGTCCTCCATGCCGGTGAGGAAGACCACCGGGAACTCCAGGCCCTTCGCGGTGTGCAGGGTCATCAGCGTGATGACGCCGGTGCCCTCCTCGTCCTCGTCGGGGATCTGGTCGGAGTCGGCGACGAGCGCGACCTTCTCCAGGAACTCGGCGAGCGTGCCCGCCCCCTCCTCCTCGCCGCGCTCCTGCTCGAACTCCAGGGCCACCGCGGCGAGCTCCTGGAGGTTCTCGATCCGGGTCTCGTCCTGCGGGTCGGTGGAGGCCTGGAGCTCGGCGAGGTAGCCGGTGCGCTCCAGGACGGCCTCCAGGACGACGGCGGGGCCCGCGCCGGACTCGGCGATGGTGCGCAGCTCGTCCATGAGGGTGTTGAACCGCTTCACGGCGTTGGCCGAGCGGGCGGCCATGCCGTAGGCCTCGTCGACCCGCTTGAGCGCCTGCGGGAAGGTGATCCTCTCGCGCAGCGAGAGGGCGTCGATCATCGCCTCGGCGCGCTCGCCGATGCCGCGCTTGGGGACGTTGAGGATCCGGCGCAGCGGGACGTTGTCCTCGGGGTTGGCGAGGACGCGCAGGTAGGCGAGGACGTCCCGGACCTCCTTGCGCTCGTAGAAGCGCACGCCGCCGACGACCTTGTAGGGCAGTCCGACGCGGATGAAGATCTCCTCGAAGACGCGGGACTGGGCGTTGGTCCGGTAGAAGACGGCGACGTCGCCGGCCTTCGCGTCGCCCGCGTCGGTGAGCCGGTCGATCTCGTCGGCGACGAACTGCGCCTCGTCGTGCTCGGTGTCCGCGACGTAGCCGGTGATCCGGGCGCCCGCGCCGGCGTTGGTCCACAGGTTCTTGGGGCGGCGCGACTCGTTGCGCTCGATGACCGCGTTGGCCGCGGAGAGGATCGTCTGGGTGGAGCGGTAGTTCTGCTCCAGGAGGATCGTCGTCGCGTCCGGGTAGTCCTCCTCGAACTGGAGGATGTTGCGGATGGTCGCGCCGCGGAAGGCGTAGATCGACTGGTCGGCGTCGCCGACCACGCACAGCTCGGCCGGGTCGAGGTCCGCGTAACCGGTGCCGACCAGCTCGCGCACCAGGGTGTACTGGGCGTGGTTGGTGTCCTGGTACTCGTCGACGAGGACGTGGCGGAAGCGGCGGCGGTAGTGCTCGGCGACGTCCGGGAACGCCTGGAGCAGATGGACCGTCGTCATGATGATGTCGTCGAAGTCCAGCGCGTTCGCCTCGCGCAGGCGCGCCTGGTACATCCGGTACGCCTCGGCCAGCGTCTTCTCGAAACCGTCGGCGGCCTGGTCGGCGAAGGACTCCTCGTCGATCAGCTCGTTCTTCAGGTTGGAGATCTTGGCGCTGAAGGACTTCGGCGGGAACTTCTTCGGGTCGAGGTCCAGGTCCCGGCAGACCAGCGCCATCAGGCGCTTGGAGTCGGCGGCGTCGTAGATCGAGAAGGAGGACGTGAAGCCCAGCCTCTTGCTCTCCCGGCGCAGGATGCGGACGCAGGCGCTGTGGAAGGTCATCACCCACATCGCGGCGGCCCGCGGGCCGACGAGCTGCTCGACGCGCTCCTTCATCTCGCCGGCGGCCTTGTTGGTGAAGGTGATCGCCAGTATCTGGCCGGGGTGCACGTGCCGCGTGCCCAGGAGGTGGGCGATGCGGTGGGTGAGCACCCGGGTCTTGCCGGATCCGGCGCCGGCCACGATGAGCAGCGGGGAACCCGTGTGGACGACGGCGGCCCGCTGCTGTTCGTTCAGCCCGTCCAGCAGGGCGGCCGGGTCCACGGCGGGGCGGGGGGCGCCGTCCCGGTAGTACGGGTCCCGGGGCGGGGGCGCGTCGAAGTGCTCCCCGAACAGGTCGTGCGGAACCTCCTCCGCGGCCGGGGCGCCGTGCTCGTCGTCCTCGGGCGGGGGCGGGGCGTCCTCCGGGGAGTGGGACTGGAGGCCGGCCAGGAAGCTGTCGTCAAAGAGGCTGCTCATCGCCTCACGAGTCTAGGACGCCGCGCCGACATCCGGTCCCGCCTTCGTCAGGTCCCGGGCGTGACGGACCGCACCCCCGGGGGCCTCGGGACCCCGCCCCCGGGGGTCGCGCCTCACACCCAGAGGGTCGCGATGAAGATGTTCGCCGTGGTCAGGCCGCCGACGGCGCCGAAGAGGCCCTTGTCGACGGTCTCCTCGTCACGCTTGACGTAGACGATGCCGAGGATCACCACGAGGATCGCCAGCTTGATGCCGATCTTGAGGTTGTTGACCGTCTGGTCGTCGGCCTGGTTGAGGCCGACGAGGGCCACGCCGGTGACCAGCATGGTCAGCGCGCCGTGCAGCATGGCGGGGGTGAAGCGGGCCGTGCCGGCCCCGATCGCCTTCATCTGGGTGAGGAATCCGCCCAGCAGGGAGGCGATGCCGATGATGTGGAGCGCGACGAAGACATTGATGAGGACGTCCATGGGGCGGAGCCTAACCGGGCCCCTAGCACCACCTCCCGGGCGGGTCCACCCACTCCCCCGCTTCGGTCGCCCGCTCCACGGAAACCTTCGCCGACCGCCCCGGACGGCGAAAGGAAACGGTCTCCGGGCGTCATCGGGCGCCAATAGCGGTCAAACCCCCGCCGTGGCGTGACCCCCGGGTCTAGCGTCCTGCCCCAGGTGGTCGGCGCCCCACCCCGCCGGACCACCCGGCGGTGCCGGCCATCCCCGCCGGAGAACCCCGGCGGCGGCCCGTCTCCCCTGTGCGGTCCGCCGCCGGCCCCGGCCGGCACCGTCCCCCACAGGGAGAGGATGTGACCCGCCCTCGTGGCAGCTCACCGAAAACCCCGGCCGTTCCCGCTCGGCCGTCCCGCGGCCCGAACGGCCGCCACGCTCGCCCTCGCCTCCGCCGCCACCACGACCCTCTTCGAGGGCTCCGGGCACGCCGACCCCGCCGGCCCCGGCCGCACCACCGGCCAGGTCAGGACCGAGGTCGACCGGCTCTACCAGGAGGCCGAGGCCGCCACCGAGCGGTACAACGGCGCGAAAGAGCAGGCCGACGCCGCCCGCGCCTCCTTCGACCGGCTCCGCGACGAGGCCGCCCGCCGCACCGATCGGCTGAACACCGCCCGCCGCGACCTCGGCGCCGTCGCCGCGGCCCAGTACCGCTCCGGCGGACTCGACCCGGCCGTCCAGCTCGCCCTCACCTCGGACCCGGACGACTACCTGGAGCGGGCCGCCCTCGCCCAGAAGGCCGGCGACCGGCAGGCCACCGCCATCACCGCCGTACGCCGGGAACTCTCCGGCCTCGCCCAGCTGCGCACCGAATCCGCCGGCCGGCTCACCGCCCTGCGCGGCCACGAGGCCGAGCTGCGGCGCCAGAAGGCCACCGTCCTCGGCAAGCTCGCCGCCGCCCGCCGACTCCTGGCCCGGCTCACCGCCGAAGAGCGGGCCCGGTACGAGGCGGCCGTCGCCGCCCGCACCACACCCACGGCCGGCACCACCGACGCCACCGCGACCGCCGTCCCGGGTGGCGCCACGGCCCGGGCGGACCGCTCCTCCGGCGACCGGGTCCCAGTCGCCGCCCCCACCACCGGCCGCGCCTCCGCGGCCGTCTCCTTCGCCCGCGCCCAGCTCGGCAAGCCGTACGTCTGGGGCGCCACCGGACCCTCGGCCTACGACTGCTCGGGGCTCACCCAGGCCGCCTGGCGCGCCGCCGGGGTCTCCCTGCCGCGCACCACGTACACCCAGATCAACGCCGGGCGCCGGGTCTCCCGCTCCGAGCTGGCCCCGGGCGACCTGGTCTTCTTCTACTCGGGGATCAGCCACGTGGGCCTCTACATCGGCGGCGGCCAGATGATCCACGCGCCCCGGCCGGGCGCCCCCATCCGCGTCGCGCCGATCGACGAGATGCCCTTCGCGGGCGCCACCCGCGTCGCCTGAACCGCCGGGCGCCTCCTGGGAGACCCCGGCGGACCGGGCTCAGACCAGACGGCGGGCGGTGGCCCAGCGGGTCAGCTCGTGCCGGTTGGAGAGCTGGAGCTTGCGGAGCACCGCGGAGACGTGCGACTCGACGGTCTTCACCGAGATGTAGAGCTGCTTGGCGACCTCCTTGTACGCGTAACCGCGGGCGATCAGCCGGAGCACCTCCCGCTCCCGCTGGGTCAGCCGGTCCAGGTCCTCGTCCACCGGGGGCGCGTCGGTGGAGGCGAAGGCGTCCAGCACGAAGCCGGCGAGGCGCGGGGAGAAGACGGCGTCGCCCTCCTGCACCCGGAAGATCGAGTCCACCAGGTCGGAGCCGGTGATCGTCTTGGTGACATAGCCGCGGGCACCGCCCCGGATCACGCCGATCACGTCCTCCGCCGCGTCCGAGACGGAGAGCGCGAGGAAACGGACCGGGTCCTCGGCGGCGGCCATCAGCCCGGCGCAGCGGCGCAGCACCTCGACCCCGCCGCCGCCGGGCAGATGGACGTCGAGGAGGACGACCTCCGGCCTGGTGGCGGTGATCACGGTGACGGCCTGGTCGACGTCGGCCGCCTCTCCGACGACCTCGACCCCGGTGACGTCGGTCCGCCCGATCTCGGCCTGCACGCCGGTGCGGAACATCCGGTGGTCGTCGACGAGGACGACCCGCACCCGGCGTCCGGCGCCGCCCGCCGCACCCGGCCCCGTCTCCCCGTCGGCTCCGGCCGTCGCCCCGGTCTCGTCACTCATCCGTCCGCCCTCTCCATCTCCAGCTCGACTTCCGTGCCCCCGCCCGGTACGGCACGCAGACGGGCCGTGCCGCCGTTGCGCTGCATCCGGCCGATGATCGATTCTCGTACGCCCATTCTGTCCTCGGGCACCTCGTCCAGGTCGAAACCGGGGCCGCGGTCGCGCACCGAGACGAACACCGTGCGCCCCTCCACCTCGGCGTACACCTGCACCGCCCCGCCCTCGCCACCGTACTTCGCGGCGTTGACCATCGCCTCGCGCGCGGCCTGCATCTGCGCGGTCAGCTTCTCGTCGAGGGGGCAGTCGCCGACGACGACGACCTCCAGCGGCACGCCGTGCTTGTCCTCGACCTCCGCGGCGGCCCGCTTCACCGCCTCGGCGAGGGTCTCGGGCTCCTCGTCCTTGCCGGTGCCCTCGGGCTTGTAGAGCCAGTTCCGCAGCTCCCGCTCCTGGGCGCGGGCGAGCCGGCGGACCTCGCCGGCGTCGTCGGCGTTGCGCTGGATCAGGGTGAGGGTGTGCAGCACGGAGTCGTGGACGTGCGCGGCGACCTCGGCCCGCTCCTGGGCGCGGATGCGCAGGGTCCGCTCCGCGGTGAGGTCCTGCGACATCCGTATCAGCCACGGGCCGGCGAGCAGCGCTATGCCGGTGAGGACGGCGACGGAGGCGGTCAGCGCGGTGCCGATCTGGGCGACGGAGCCGCGCACGACGACGAAGACGGCGAGGCCGGTGCCGACCAGGGCCACGCCGACCAGTCCCCGCACGAGGTGGAAGCCGCGGCCGTGCTTGGCGCCCCGGCCGGTCCAGACGTCGGCGCGGGCGTTGTCCGCCTGCCGCCACACCAGCACCACACCGACGCCGATGAGCAGCGTCGGCCACACGTACCGCCCGGTCTCGCCGTCGAGCCGCAGGTTCGCGATGAAGACGGACGCGCCGATCGCGAGGGCGACGAGGGCGAGGATCTGGCCGCGGTCGGGCTTGCGGAGCCGGTGTCTGCCGTCCTCGGTGGTCTCGAAGAGCGGACGGGGCTCGGCCTTGCCGCCGACGCCGAGCGGGACGACGATCCAGAAGACCGCGTAGAGCAGCAGTCCGAGGCCCTCGGTGAGGACGAGCACCGCGAAGACGGCGCGCACCCACGCGACGGGCAGTCCGAGGTGTCCCGCGAGGCCGCGCGCGACACCGCCGAGCCACCGCCCGTCGGCGCTCCGGTAGAGCCTGCGCACGGGCGGTTCGTCGGTGTCGGTGACACGAGCGGTTGCGGACATGCACCGATCGTCACACGTCCGGCGGTCCCGGGGTATCAGGGTCCGCCCTGAGATCGCCCCCGGGATCGCCTCGGGGTCGCGGCGCCGTCGAATATCAGGGTCGTGCCAGGGTCGATCCCGGTGCCGTCCTGGGGTCACGGGCGGTCACCATGGACGCATGACGAGTTCGACGCCTTCGCAGCACACGCAGCACGAGGCCCCACCGGCGGCCGGTGCCGCGCCCGCGGTGCCCCCGCGCCGCTCGCGCACGAACCGAGTGGTCGGCGGGGTCTGCGGCGGTCTCGGCCGGCACTTCGACATGGATCCGGTGATCTTCCGGATCGTGCTGTCGGTGCTGGCGGTGACGGGCGGCATAGGCCTCATCTTCTACGGCTTCGCGTGGCTGGTGATCCCGCTCGCGGGCGAGGAGGAGAGCGAGGGCCGGCGGCTGCTGACCGGCCGGGTGTCCGGTGCCTCGCTCGCCGCGATACTCATGGCGCTGGTGGGCTGCGGCATCTTCCTCTCGATGCTGCGCACGGGTTCGCTGCTGGGCTTCGCGGTGCTGCTGACGCTGGCGACGGGCGGCGCGGCCTACTGGTCGCAGCGGCGCACGTCGCTGCCGGAGGGGGAGGCCGAGGGCACCCCGGAGGCGAAGCCGAAGGCGCCGCACGGGCGGGTCCCGGTCCCGCCGGAGGCGAAGGCGCCGCCGCTGACCTTCATCGAGATGGGCTCGTGGTGGCGCGATCCGATCGTGAAGGACGGGTCGACGGGCAAGGTGGCCATCGGCTACCTGTGGGGCCCGCACGGCATCGTCGACGACGAGGGCAAGGTCGGCGGCGAGGTGCCGAAGCCCGGCAGCCAGTGGGGCCCGCCGGCCGCCGAGGGGCGCCCGGAGCCCTCGGTGCGGCGCAGTCCGTACTCGATCGCCGGTCTCGTCCATCTGCTCGCGCTCGGCGCCGCGATCACGGGCACGGCCCTGACGTGGGAGTCGCAGCCGCTGGGCACCAGTCTGGCGACGGGGCTCGCGGCCGCGCTCGCGGTGTTCGGTCTGGGGCTGGTCGTCAGCAGCTTCCTGGGGCGCACCGGCTTCGGGACGATCTTCCAGGCGGTGGTGACGGCGGCGCTGCTGGCCGGTGCGATCGCCCTGCCGGACAAGATCACCACGGACTGGACGCGTCAGACGTGGACGCCGGCCACGGTGGCCGCGGTGCGGCCACAGTACGACCTCGGCGCGGGGGTGGGGACGCTGGACCTGTCCCGGCTGTCCGTGCCCGAGGGGAAGACGGTGTCGACGGCGGTGGACGTGGGCGCGGGGAAGCTGGAGGTGATCGTGCCGCAGGACGTGGTGGTGAAGCTCCACGCCCAGGTGGGTCTCGGTGATCTGCAACTGCCCGGGCAGGCGCCGGACGACATCGACGTCGCCCCCGACCGCGACGAGACGCGGACGCTGAACCCGCCCGCCGGGACGGACCCGGCGGGGACGCTGGACCTCTCGCTCGAGGTCGGTCTTGGACAGGTGGAGGTCACCCGTGCTGCTTCATGAGTTCCGTCCGGGCCGACTGGTCGTCGGCGTCGCCTCCCTCGCCCTGGCCGGGGCCTACGGCGGGGAGCTGGCCGGCGCCTGGTCGGCCCCGTGGTGGCTGGCGGTCCCGGTGATGTGCGGCGCGCTGGGGGTGGCCGGCCTGGTGACCTGGGTGGCCTACGGCATACGGCGGCGTTCGGCGAGGAGCCGGTCGGCGGAGAGCACCTGCGCCCCGGCGAGCAGCAGCGGCAGCCAGGCCATGAGATAGGCGAGGTCGTTGCCGAGGTAGTACGGCTCGACCTGCCAGCTCACGGTGAGCCAGAGGCTCAGTGAGATCAGGGCGCCGCCGAGGGCGGCGACCCGGGCGAAGAGGCCCAGGAGGGTGCCGAGGCCGACGGCGATCTCGCCGAAGGCGATGGCGTAGCCGAATCCGGTGGGGCTGTGGAGGGCGAGGTCGACGAGGGCGGGGATGGCCGAGGAGTCACGGACGCCGCGCATGGTGTCGCCGATGGAGCCCGCTCCGGAGTCGGCGAAGAAGGCCGGGTCGGTGAGCTTGTCGAGCCCGGCGTAGACGAAGGTGACGCCGAGGAAGATCCGGAGCGGCAGGAGGGCGTAGCGGGAGGCGGTGGCCTTCCAGGCGTCCACGCGGTCCTTCAGGCCGGTCCCGCCGGGGCGGTTCGTGTACTCGCTCATGATCGGTCACCTCTCCACACCCCGTACGACTGTTCGCGGACTGATTGTCTCCGCTCGTCCTGTGAGGGGATACAGGGAAGGACCGGATGCTCAGTCCGCTACGTCGATCGTCACCCGGTTGGTCTCGAAGCCGGCGGCGGTGACGACGGAGACCTCGACCCGGCCGGGCTCGACGTCGGCGGGGAGGGGGACGGTGAGGACGGTGTCGGTGGGGTTGGCGAAGCCGCCGGGGACCGGGACCAGGGGGACGTGGGTGTGGACCGGGCCGATGCGGACGACGAGCCTGGTCAGCGGGTCGGGGGCGGCGGCGCCGGGCGGGACGAAGCCGTGGCCGCGGATCTCGATGTCGTCGCCGGTGCGGATGGGGGCGTCGAGGTCGCCGGCCTCGCGGGCGCGGACCACGGCGTGGACGGCGGGCGGGCCGCCCTCGGTGCACTTGGCGGCCAGGTGCCAGACGGCGGAGACCGCGAGGAGGAGGGCGAGGGACCAGGGCAGCTGGGGAAGGCGGGCCGGGTCGGCGGCGAGCCGGACGGCGGTGAGGGCGAGGACGGCGCCGGAGACGAGGACGTACTGGACGTCGGCGAGGTCGGCGCGGCCGTTGTCGTCGCAGAGGAGGTCGGCGGCGCGGGGCCGGTCGGCGCGGACCTTCTGGAGCCGTCGGCCGGCGATCCGGGTGGAGACGACGAGCCGGGCGGTGACGGCGACGGCGGAGACCAGGGCGAGGACGGTGACGAGCCCGGCGGCCCCGGAGAGGCCGAAGGCGGTGGGGGTGGCGGTGAGCGAGCGGGAGACGAGGAAGAGGAGGGCGTAGCAGAGGAAGAGCAGCCAGGCGGCGGCGACGGCCCGGGTGGTGGAGAGCCGGTTGTCCTCACCGGTGAGCGGGGCGAGGAGGCCGCCGCGGGCGCGGTGGGCGTGGGCGGCGGCGGTGAGCGGGACGGCGAGGAGGAGGGCGGTGCAGAGGCCGGCGGTGCGGGCGGCGGTCCAGCCGGTGCCGAGGGCGGTGAGGGCCTGGCCGAGGAGGAGGGCGAGGACGGCGGCCCAGACGGCGGCGAGGCTGCCGGTGCGGACGCGGGCGAGCCAGGCGAGTCCGGCCTCGCGGCCGTGGGCGGTGACGGCGCGGGCGGACTGGGCGAGTTCGTCGGAGACCCACTGGCGGGCGGCGACCGGGGAGTGGGCGACGGCGACGGGGACGCCGTGGCCGGCGGCGAGTTCCTCTCGGCGGGCGAGGAAGGCGGCGACGGCCCGGCGGTGGCCGGTCTCGCCGCAGTGGGCGCAACCGGCGCAGGCCGTCGGGTGTTCGCCGGCGCCGTGGCGCCCGCCGTGGTGTCTCGCCTCTTGAACCGCCACCGTGCCGTCACTTCCCGAGTTCGAGGTTTCGAGCCCAACCTGCCGCTGATTCCTCGGAATTGTTCCGCACCAAGGGTGCTCGCGAGAGCCGCGTGCGCCCCGCCTGGGAGTGATTGCCGCGCCATCGCATTGACGTACAGAAGGGTGAAGCGATGGTGTTACGACAGGAGTTCGGGCTCCGCTCGGCTGATCCTGCGCCAGAGGGGCTGGTAGTTGATCCAGGCGACGAGGTCGCTGCCGAGCTGTTCGCGGGTGGCGACGGCGTCCTTGTGGTCGATGAGGACCGGTTTGCCGGCGGCGCGGGCGGCGAGCTGGATGCGGGCGCAGCGGTCCATGGCGATGAACCACCAGGCGGCGGCGTCGACGGAGGCGCCGACGGTGAGGAGGCCGTGGTTGCGCAGGACGATGCCTTTGAAGGGGCCGAGGGCGAGGGCGATCCGGCGGGCCTCCTCGGCGTCGACGGTGACGCCGGTGTAGGCGTCGTAGAGGGCGTGGTCCTGGTAAAAGGCACAGGCCTCCTGGGTGAGGGGGTCGAGGAGTTCGCCGAGGGCGGCCAGGGCGCGGCCGTGGGTGGAGTGGGTGTGGGCGACGGCGACGGCGTCCGGACGGGCCCGGTGGACCTGGGCGTGGACGGTGAAGGCGGCCTGGTTGACGTGCTGGCCGCCGAGGACGACCTGGCCCTCGCCGTTGGCGAGGACGAGGTCGCTCGCGGTGAGGTCGCCGAAGGGGGCGCCGAAGGGGTTCACCCAGTAGCAGTCGTCGTACTCGGGGTCGCGGACGGTGATGTGGCCGGAGACGCCCTCCTCGTACCCGAGCCGTCCGAAGAGCCGGAGGGCGCCGGCGAGCCGCTGCTTGCGATGGAGGCGTTCCTCCTCGGCCGTCGCGTGGACGGGCGGCATGGCGAAGTGGAGCCGGTCGACGGGGACGGGGGCCGGTATCTCGGTCATGCGCCGGAAGGTAACGCCCGGCCGGTCAAGTCACCAGAGTCCGGACGCGAACACGACGAAGCCGCCGCCCTTCGCGGGGGCGGCGGCTTCGGCCGGATCACGGAGCGGGAGGGGTCACTCCCACTCGATGGTGCCCGGGGGCTTGCTGGTGACGTCGAGGACGACGCGGTTGACGTCGGCGACCTCGTTGGTGATCCGGGTGGAGATCTTGGCGAGGACCTCGTAGGGCAGGCGCGACCAGTCGGCCGTCATGGCGTCCTCGGAGGAGACCGGGCGCAGGACGATCGGGTGGCCGTAGGTGCGGCCGTCGCCCTGGACGCCGACGGAGCGGACGTCGGCGAGCAGCACGACCGGGCACTGCCAGATCTCGCGGTCGAGACCGGCCGAGGTCAGCTCCTCGCGGGCGATGGCGTCGGCCTCGCGGAGCAGGTCCAGGCGCTCCTTGGTGACCTCGCCGACGATGCGGATGCCGAGGCCGGGGCCCGGGAAGGGCTGGCGCTGGACGATCTCGTCGGGCAGGCCGAGCTCCTGGCCGACCATGCGGACCTCGTCCTTGAACAGCTGGCGCAGCGGCTCGACGAGCTCGAACTCGATGTCGTCGGGGAGCCCGCCCACGTTGTGGTGGGACTTGATGTTGGCGGTGCCGGTGCCGCCGCCGGACTCGACGATGTCCGGGTACAGGGTGCCCTGGACCAGGAAGGCGACCTCGGGGCCCTCCTCCTGGAGGATCTCCAGCTGCGCCTGCTCGAAGACGCGGATGAACTCGCGGCCGATGATCTTGCGCTTGGTCTCCGGGTCGGAGACGCCGGCGAGGGCGTCGAGGAAGCGCTTCTCGGCGTCGACGACGACCAGGCGGGCGCCGGTCGCGGCGACGAAGTCCTTCTCGACCTGCTGGGTCTCGCCCTTGCGCATCAGGCCGTGGTCGACGTAGACGCAGGTGAGCTGGTCGCCGATGGCCTTCTGCACGAGGGCCGCGGCCACCGCGGAGTCGACGCCGCCGGAGAGGCCGCAGATGGCGCGCTTGTCGCCGACCTGGGCGCGGATGGCCGCGACCTGCTCCTCGATGACGTTGCCGGTGGTCCAGCTGGGCTCGATGCCGGCACCGCGGTAGAGGAAGTGCTCCAGGATCTGCTGGCCGTGCGTGGAGTGCAGCACCTCGGGGTGGTACTGGACGCCGTAGAGCTTCTTCGCGTCGTTCTCGAAGGCGGCGACCGGGACCACGTCGGTGGAGGCGGTGACGGCGAAGCCCTCGGGGGCGGCGGAGCAGGCGTCGCCGTGCGACATCCACACGGACTGCTCGACCGGGGTGCCCTCGAAGAGGGTGGAGCCGGCCTTGGTGACGTGCAGCGGGGTGCGGCCGTACTCGCGGGCGCCGTTGTCGTCGACGGTGCCGCCGAGGGTCTGGGCCATCAGCTGGAAGCCGTAGCACATGCCGAAGACGGGGACACCGGCCTCGAAGAGCGCGCGGTCGAGGCGCGGGGCGTTCTCGGCGTACACGGAGGACGGGCCGCCGGAGAGGATGATCGCCTTAGGGTTCTTGGCCAGCATCTCGGCCACCGGCATGGTGGACGGGACGATCTCGCTGTAGACCCGCGCCTCGCGAACGCGACGGGCGATGAGCTGGGCGTACTGGGCGCCGAAGTCGACAACGAGGACTACGTCCGGGTTGGTGACGTCGGGCGCGGCAGCGGGGGACGCTGATGACACTACGGCGGCCTTCCGGCGGTAGGAGGTTCCCCCGGCGGTGGGAGGGTCCCGAGGGAGGGGCTATATGTCGATTCTACCGGCGCGCGCGGGACGCTTTTCGTCTCACCATCCGAACCGGGGTGGCCTTCGTCTCACGATCCGGGCCCGGCTTGCCCCGGGCCGGAGCGGGGGGTCCATACTGGGCGCCATGCGTAAGCACCCGACCTTCCTGTTTACCTATGGCAACCGGCCCACCGGCTGCCATGGTCGTGCTGCTTGAGCAACTGACAAGCGACTTCCCAGGCGCCCCGGGCCGACAAGGCCCGGGGCGTCTGGCGTTTCCCGGGCCGTATCGATCCGGGGCCTCCACACCACCAGGAGCCCCGCGTGACCACGAAGACCCTCACCGAGCAGACCGGCGCCCGCACCGACGAGGCGGCCTCGCTGATCGGCGACGCCCGCGAGCGGATCGACGCGCTCGACGACCGGATCATCGGCCTCATCCAGGAACGGATGGCGATCTCCGCGGTGATCCAGGAGGCCCGGATCACCTCGGGCGGCCGGCGGGTGAACCTGACCCGCGAGATGGAGGTGCTCGCCCACTACCGGGACGCGCTGGGCAAGCCGGGCACGGCGCTGGCCATGACGATGCTGGAGCTGTGCCGAGGCCGCGTCTGAGGCCGCCGTGGGCGCGGGTGCGGCCGGGGACGGAGGTACGGACAGGGGCGGAGGTGCGGGCGGGGGTACGGGCGGAACGCGTCTGAGTGGGTCCCCGCACCCGCGTTCGGTGCCGGTCTCACCCGTACGGCGCGTGACCGGCGCCCGCCGCGCTTCGTTGAGCGGGGTGTCCGTGCCAGCCAGGGGCGGTCCGCAAGAAACCACGCGTGGCTTCGCTGGGGCGTGTGACGTGCTTCTGGTACGTCGTGGGACCTCGCACCAGCGCACGTGACCGGACGGCAGGGGACAGCAGCCCGGTCACCCAGAAAGGGCGGTCGGTCCCGGGGACGCCCGGGGCCGACCGCACCGGCTCACCCTCCGCACCCCTCCGGCCCGTCCCCCACGACCGTCCCCCCGAGGCTTTCTCCCCGACGCGGCGCGACCCCCCGGCGCCGCTCCGATCGGCACCGCCGCTGCCCTGACACCGGTGCCGACCCAGGGCCCGTGCCGCGACCGGAATCGCGGCACGGGCCCTTCTCGTCGGCCCTTCTCTCGCTGCTCGGCATACCCCTCCACCCCATGTGACGCGCGTCACACAAAGATCCCGTACAACGCCTACAACCAAAGGCGGGGTCCGGTGGTCATCTATGCAGCAACACCGAAAAGCCGGAAGGGCGCTGCACTCGGAGGGGGGTGCAGCGCCCTTTCTGTCGTCTCCGTCGCCTTGAGGCCTCCGCCGTCTTGAGACCCATGCCGTCGCGAGGACTCCGACGCCTTGAGGCCTCCGCCGTCGCGAGGCCTCCGCCGGCTTGAGGCCTCCGCCGGCTAGGACTTCTTCGGCGGGACCGTCGGCATGCCGAGGAAGGGCAGCCGCAGGGCGCCGAACGCCTCGGCCGGGACCGCGGGGGACTTCGGCTCGACCGCCGCCACGCGCGCGTAGGCCTCGCCCTGCCGCGGCCGCGGGTCCTCCTCGCCCTTGTTCGGCCAGAAGGACATCGCCCGCTCCGCCTGGGCGGTGATCGTCAGCGACGGGTTCACCCCCAGGTTGGCCGAGACCGCCGCGCCGTCCACGACCGAGATGCCCGGGTGGCCGTAGAGCCGGTGGTACGGGTCGATGACACCGGACTCCGCGTCGGCGCCGATCGGGCAGCCGCCGAGGAAGTGCGCGGTCAGCGGGGTGCCCATCAGCTCGCCGACGTTGGAGCCGGCGAAGCCGTTGATCTCCTCGGAGATCAGGGTGGCGGCCCTGGTCGCCGCCTCGATCTGCGTCGGGTTCGGCGCCCCGTGCCCCTGGCGGGCGGTGAGCAGGCCCTTCCCGATGCCGCCGGGCTTGCGGTAGGTCGTCAGCGAGTTGTCGAGGGACTGCATGACGAGGCCGATGATGGTCTTCTCCGACCACCGCCGGTTGGAGAGGGAGCGGACCGCGAGGAGCGGGTGGCGGACCACGTTGAGGGCCCAGCCGCGCACCCGGTGGGCGCCGTAGGGGACCTGGAGGACGGTGAGGCCGCCCATCGAGTTGGAGCCCTTGCCGTAGCGGACCGGCTCGATGTGGGTGTTCTCGTCGGGGTGGACGGACGAGGTGATGGCGACGCCGCGGGTGAAGTCCGCCTTCTCCTTGCCGTGCTTGCGCCGGTAGCGGCGGTCGGTGGTCTGGGCGCCGACCAGTCCCTCGGAGTTGGTGCGGGTCAGCTCGCCGAGCCGGGCGGAGATCCGGGGCAGCAGACCGCTGTCCTTCATCCGGTGGAGCAGCGTCTGGGTGCCGTACGTGCCGGCGGCGACGACCACCCGCCGGGCGGTGAAGGTGCGGCCCCTGCCCTTCTTCCGGTTGTCGGTGGGGAGGGTCTTGACCGCGAATCCGCCGCGCGAGTCCTCGGTGACGGCGACGACGGAGGTCATCGGGTGGACGACCGCGCCCGCCTTCTCGGCGAGGTAGAGGTAGTTCTCGTTGAGGGTGTTCTTCGCGCCGTGGCGGCAGCCGGTCATGCACTCGCCGCACTCGGTGCACGCCTTGCGCGAGGGGCCCGCGCCGCCGAAGAACGGGTCGGCCACCTCCCCGCCCGGCTTCGCCCTGGCGGTGCCGACCCCGTCCTCGCCGACGGCGTCCCGGCCGTCCCCGAAGAAGACGCCGACCGGTGCCATGTGGAAGGTGTCGCCGATCCCCATGGCCTGGGCGGCGGCCTTCAGGTGCACGTCGGAGGGGGTCATCGTCGGGTTGAGGCGGACGCCCAGCATCCGCTTCGCCTGGTCGTAGTACGGGGCGAGCTCGGCGCGCCAGTCGGTGATGTCCTTCCACTGCGGGTCGTCGAAGAACGGCGCCAGCGGCTCGTACAGCGTGTTCGCGTAGTTGAGGGAGCCGCCGCCGACGCCCGCGCCCGCCAGCACCATCACGTTGCCGAGCAGGTGGATGCGCTGGATGCCGTACAGGCCGAGCGTCGGGGCCCACAGGAAGTTCTTCAGGTCCCAGGAGTTCTTCGGCAGCGTCTCCCGGGTGAAGCGGCGGCCGGCCTCCAGGACGCCGACCCGGTAGCCCTTCTCGGTGAGCCGCAGGGCGGTGACCGAACCGCCGAAGCCGGAGCCGACCACGAGGACGTCGTAGTCGTACGAGTCTTCCTCGTCCTGATTTCGGGCAGGGGGTACCGCGGTCATGGCTCTCCTCGCAGAACCTCGTACGGAAAAGGGTGGAAACGGACGGACAGGTGCCGGGGCGTCAGCTCAGGCGCAGCGCCTTCAGGGCCTTCAGGGAGAGGCTCATCACCGCCGCGTACTTCTCGTCGTCCATCCCGAAGGAGGGCGCCAGCGGCATCAGCCGCTGCTGGGCGACGGTCTGGGCCTCGGTGTACTTGAGGATGCCCTCGGAGCCGTGGCGGCGGCCGAGGCCGGAGTCCTTCATGCCGCCCATCGGGGCGCGGACGCTGCCGTACGCGGGCGCGTACCCCTCGTTGATGTTGACCGTGCCGGTCCGCAGCCGGGCGGCGACCGCGTGGCCGCGGCGCGAGTCGGTGGTCCAGACGGAGGAGTTGAGGCCGTACGGGGTGGCGTTGGCGCGCGCGATGACCTCGTCCTCGTCGGTGAAGCGGTAGATCGAGACGACCGGGCCGAAGGTCTCCTCGGCGCACACGGTCATCGGGGCCTCGACGCCGTCGAGGATGGTCGGCTCGTAGAAGAGCGGGCCGACGTCGGGGCGGGCGACACCGCCGGCGACGAGCTTGGCGCCCTGGGCGACGGCCTCCTCGACGTGCTTGGTGACGGTCTCCAGCTGGCGCTCGCCGACGAGGGAGCCCATGTCGGCGCCGTACGCGAGGGAGTTGCCGAGGCGCATGGCCTTGGTGCGGGCGGCGAAGCTCTCGACGAAGGCGTCGGCGACCGACTCGTGGACGTACAGGCGCTCGATGGAGATGCAGAGCTGGCCGGCGGAGGAGAAGCAGGCGCGGACGGCGCCGGCGGCGGCCTTCTCGACGTCGGCGTCCTTCAGCACCAGCATGGCGTTCTTGCCGCCGAGTTCGAGGGAGACGCCGACGAGACGGGCGGCGGCGCCCCGGGCGACCTCCAGGCCGGTGCGGGTGGAGCCGGTGAAGGAGACGTAGTCGGCGTGGCGGACGACCTCGGGGCCGACGACCGGGCCCTCGCCGAGCACGACCTGGAAGACCTCGGCGGGCAGGCCGGCCTCGATGAGCAGCTCACGGGCCCAGAGGGCGGTGAGCGCGGTCTCGGTGTCCGGCTTCATGACGAGCGCGTTGCCCGCCACGAAGGCGGGCAGGGCGTCGCCGACGGAGAGCTCGAAGGGGTAGTTCCAGGGCGCGATCTGGCCGACGACCCCGCGCGGCTGGCGCAGCTCGGTGACCTTGGTGAGGGTCGGGACGACGCCGGTGTGCCGCTTGGGGCGGAGGTACGAGGACGCCTTGCGGCCGTAGTGGCGGGCGGCGACGGCGACCGCGAGGACCTCCTCGTGGGCGTGCAGCCGCGCCTTGCCGGTCTCCAGCTGGATGAGGTCGAGGACCTCGGACTGGCGGGCGATGACGAGGTCGTGGAAGCGGAGCAGGACGGCTGCGCGGGCCCGGACGGGGGTGGCGGCCCAGGCGGCCTGGGCGGCGCGGGCGCGGTCGAACGCCTCGGCGACGTCCTCGGGCGTGGCCTCCGGCAGGTCCGCCAGCTTCGCCCCGGTGAAGGGGGTGTGGTTGGCGGTGCGGCCGGAGCCGATGACGCCCCGGGTGAGCCGGGCGACCAGCTCCGGCGTCACGACGTCGGCGGCGGTCCGGGCTCCGGCCGGCGCCGGGGCGACCGGGTTGGTCGCGCCGGCCGGGGCGGCGGAGCGGACCGCCGGGGCGGGGTCGGCGGGAATCGTGAGGGCGGCGAGGGCCTGCGAGTCCGTCATGACGCCGAGCGTAGGCCTCGTTCCGGTCTTTGGGTACCCGCCGGTAACGCGTTTTCACCCCGCGTGCACATCGCGCCAGTGATCACTGGCATATAAGCCCTGATCAGCGGCTTACGGCCGCCAGGGGGCCGTCACGAAGATTTTCCCGGAGCCCGGAGGCCCTCCGTGACCCCTCCGGAGTCGCTCCGGAGGGCACTCCACGGGGACGGGAGTCAGGTGCCGGGTGCCCGCCAGTGCTGGAGGACCACGTCGAACTGCTCGCGCGTGGTGTCCCAGCTGGACTCCGGCGAGGTCATGTAGATCGCGTACTCGGTGCCGTCGTCGGCGTAGTACACCCGGTCGATCGCGTGCCGGGGACCCGGGAAGTTCTGCTTCTCGGTCCAGGTGAACTCCCAGAGCGCGGACTTGACGTGGTCGCGGTAGGTGCTCTGGTTCAGCCACACCCGCTGGTAGTCCATCCGCTTCTTGAGCGTCTTCTCCAGGTCCAGGAGGTGGGCGTACGGGTTCTCGAAGTCGGGGCTGGTGTCGATGCTGATCCGGAGACGGTGGCGGCCGCGGTCCGGGGTGTAGTCGATGTTGCTGTCCTCCACCTGGCGCTTCCAGCCCTCCGGGACGATCAGGGAGAAGCCCGCCGGATCGTCGACCCGCTTCCAGCCGGCCGGGACGTCGCCCTCGGCGATCCCCTTGCCGCCGGTGGGGGTGTCGGTGGGAGTGGGGGTGGCGCCGCTGCTCACCACGGGGCCCGGTCCCTGGCCCCCGCCTCCCCCGTACTGCATGACGGCGAAGACCGCCCCGCCCGCGACGGCGGCCGCGAGCACCGCGGTGAGGACGGCGGAGCGCCAACGGCCCTTCCCGGCGGGCGCGGACGCGGACGGCCGCGGAGCCGTCCCGGGAGGCGCGGTCGGCCCGAGCGGCCCGAGCTGCGCGGGAACCCCATCGGAGGGCTGCGCCGGGGTGGGCCACTCGACGGTACGCGGGGTGCGGGCGGACGACGCGGCCGTCACGACCTCGGGGCCGGTCGCCCCGGCGGCCGTGGCCCCCGGGTCCAGGTCCATCCGCTGCGTCGGCACGTACGCCTGCGCGGTCTCCGGGCTGCGGCCCTCCATCGCGTCGAGCAGCATCCGTTCGGCCTCGTCCGCGCGCGGCCGCTGCCCCGGATCCTTGCGCAGCAGCGCCACGATGACGGAGGCGAGCGGGCCCGCGTTCGCCGGGTACGGCGGCTCCTCGCCGACGACGGCCTGCATGGTGCTGATCGGGGAGGTGCGGCGGAAGGGCGAGGTGCCCTCGACGGCCGTGTACAGGGTGGCGCCAAGCGACCAGAGGTCGGAGGCCGGGCCCGGGTCGCCGCCCCGCACCCGCTCGGGCGCCAGGTAGTCGATCGAGCCGACGAGTTCGCCGGTCCGGGTGATGGTGGAGTCGCCCTCGATCGCCGCGATGCCGAAGTCGGTGATGAGCACCCGCCCGTCGCGGGCGAGCAGGACGTTCCCGGGCTTCACGTCCCGGTGCAGCACCCCGGCCGCGTGCGCGGCCCGCAGCGCGCCGACGACGTGCAGTCCGACCCGGGCCGCCTCGCGGGGCGCGATCGTCCCGGCCTCCTTGACGGCGTCGGCGAGCGACGGACCGTCGACGAACTGCATGACGATCCAGGGCCGGTCGTCGTGTTCGAGGACGTCGTGGACGGTCACCACACCGGGGTGGGTGATCCGGGCGGCGGCCCGCGCCTCCTTCTGGGTGCGCGCGTGCAGCACCAGCCGGTCGGCCTCGGCGACGAACCGGCCCGCCGTCAGCTCCTTCACCGCCACCACCCGGTGCAGGACCTCGTCGTGCGCGCGCCAGACCTTGCCCATCCCGCCGCGTCCGATGGACTCGCCGAGCCGGTACCGTCCGGCGAGCAGCAGCCCCGCGCCTGTGCTCTGAGAGTGTTCCACTTGCCCCCGCCCCGTTGCTTCCGATGCCAGGTTACGGAGGAGGGGACGGCGGACGGAACCGCGGGGCCCGCAAAGGAACCGCACTGTGACCGCCGGCGCCGGTCCGGCCGGCCGGCCGACCGGTCGGAGAACGGGTCGGAGGACGGGTCGGAGGACGGGTTGGGCGACCGGTCGGAGGACCGGTGCGGGGGCTCGTGCGACGACCGGCTCAACGCCCCGGGCGGAAGCCCTTCACGGCCTCTTCGTAGACCTCCGAGACCTTGTCCCGGTCGCTGTCCGGGCCGATCACCTGGACGACGTGGTACCGGCCGCCGTCGATGAGCGCGAGGTTGCGGACGAAGACCTTGCGGCCCGCTCCGTCGTACCAGGTGTAGTGCCCCTCGGCGGTGGGCGTGCGACCGATGTCCACCCGCCGGGACTTCACCAGTTCGGCCCAGCTGGACTGCCGGTAGGGCTCCAGCTCCCGCTCCTTGGTGCTCTGGTACTCCAGCGGATCGGAGCCGTTGTCCCGGACGCTGTCCCGTCCCGGGACCACGATCATCGTGAAGTCGCCACCGGTGTAGCGGACTTGCCCCGCGGCGTTGACGGGGCTGCGACGCCAGTCGCGCGGCACGCCGATCCGGAAGCCCTCGGGGTCCTCGCGCAGCACGTAGCCGGAGGCCAGGGCGGGGCCGGGGGCCGACGGGGGTGCGGAGGCGGGGGTGGAGGGGGCGGAGGACCGGGGTGAAGTCGGGGTGGGGGTCGGGGTGGTGGTCGGGGGCGCCTTCGGGGGCGCGCTCGTCGCCGGGGGCGCGGTCGTCGCCGTCGGTCGGGCCTCGGCGGGCTTCTCGCCGCCTCTGGGCAGGGCGACGGCGGCGTACGCGAGGGCGGCGCCGAGCACCAGGAGGCCGACCAGCAGCAGTCGCCGGCCGAGGGAGCGCGGGGCGGCCGGCGGGCGCGGGGGCTCCGGCTCGACGTCCTCGTAGCCGTACTCGTACCCCTGCCGGGGCTCGTACGGCCCGGACTCGAACGACGCCTGGGACTCGAACGGCTCCCGGGGCGCGAACGACTCCTGGCGCCCGAACGACTCCGGGGACTCGAAGGACTCCTGGAAGCCGACCGGTTCCTCGGACGCGGAATGCGGCTCGGGTACGGATGCGGGGGTGGACGCGGGCGTCCTGCCGCCGCGGGGATCCTTGCCACGGCGGTGGCGGTGGCGGCCCGAGCCGGCCGCGGCACGGCGGCGGCGCACCAGCTCGCCCCGGCGGCGCAGGATCGGCAGCCGTCTGGCGTCGAACGGCGGCGGGGGCGCGGCCGCGAGGTCCACCTCCGGCTCCGGCGCGGAGCGGACCAGCGACCGCAGCCAGCCGCGCAGCTCCTCGAAGTCCGGCCGCTCGGTGGGGTCCTGGCGCAGCAGCGACTCCACCACCGGGCGCAGCGGGCCGCACTCCTCGGCGAAGGCGGGCGGTTCGGCGCAGACCAGCTGGACGAGCTCGGCCGCGTTGTCCTCGGGGTAGGGGGCGTGGCCCTGGACGGCCCGGTAGAGCAGCGCGCCGAGCGCCCACAGGTCGGTGGCGGGGCCGATGGGCGGGGCGAGCCGCCAGTTCTCGTGGACGGGGCCGGCCTGTTCGGGCGCCCAGCGCTCGGTGACGGCGCCGACGACCGCGATCCGGGTCTGCCGGGCCCGCTCGGCGGCAAGCCGGGTGGACGGCCCCCGGTACCGCTCCCCCGCCGGACCCGGCTGCGCGGGGACGGTGGCCCCGGCGGGCGGTCGCGGATTCCGGTGGGCGGGCTCCGGGGTGGCGGCGGTGTACCCGGCGGGCAGGGCCGGCCGACCGGAGCCGGGCAGTACGGAACCGCCCCCGGCCGGGACGGGCGGCGAGCCGTCCCGGGAGGCGTGCGGGCCGTCGGTCCAGCTGCCCTTGAGCATCAGACGGGGCGGGCGCGGGCCGCCGTACGGCCGCCCGTCCTCCTCGCCGTCGCCCTCGTCGTCCTCGTCGTCGTCCTCGTCGTCGGCCGCCCGCGCCCACCACTGCGGCGCGGGCCCGGGCCGGGTGGCCTCCGCGACGGCGGGGGCCGCCCCCGGCCGGGACTCCTGCTCGGGATCGAGGGCGGGGGCGGGGACGGGGGCGGGGCCGCTCGGGAGCTCGGGGGCCGTCTCCTGGCCGGACCGGGGCTCCGGCTCCGGCTCGGGGGTGCGCTGGACCGGGAGCGGGCCGGTGTCGCCGATGCGCGCGGCGGCGGCGCGGGTGGCCGCGCGGTAGGCGGCGATGGCCCCCGCCCGGGCCGCCCGCAGATCGGCGCTGGGCGGCACCGCCGGCGCCTCCGGCGGGCTCGCGGGGCGCGGCGCGGGCGTCGCGAGACCGTAGGGGTCGGCCCCGTACGGTACGGGCTCCGCCGCGGGCGGAAGCTCGGCGACGGCGTCCGCGGGAGCCACGTACTCACCGGTCTCGTAGACGTCGGTCTCGTGGACGTGGGTCTCGTGGACGTGGGTCTCGTGGACGTGGGTCTCGTGGACGTGGGTCTCGTGGACGTGGGTCTCGTGGACGTGGGTCTCGTACGCGTCGGGCTTGTACGCCTCGGGCCCGTACCCCTCGGTCTCGTACGTCTCCGTCCCGTGTGCCTCGGGCCGGTACGCCTGCGGCGCGTACGCCTCGGGCCCGTGAGCCTGCTCCTCGTACACCTCCGCCCCGTACACCTCCGCCCCGTACACCTCGGGCTCGTACACCTCGGGCTCGTACGTCTGCGGCTCGTACGTCTCCTCGGCGGGCGGGTCGTAGGCCTCGTCGCCGTACCGCACCGGGTCCGTGTCCGCGTACTCCTCCGCGTACTCCTCCACGGGGGCCCGGAAGGCGGGGTCGTCGGGGTCCGGGACGGGGGCGTAGCCGCAGAGGGCCTCCTCGGCGGCGCCGGCGGCGAGGCCGGTGAGGAGGACGCGCCCGTCGTCGCAGACCAGGACCGTGCGGGCGGTGATGTTGCGGTGGACCCAGCCGTGGGCGTGGAGGGCGCGCAGGGCGGTGAGGACGTCCGCGGCGATCTCGGCGGCGCGGAACGGGTTGAGCGGGCCCTCGGCGAGGAGGGCGGAGAGGGGGCGCGCGGCCACGTGCTCGCTGACTATCCACAGCGAGCCGGCCTCCGCGAAGACGTCGAAGACCTGGTCGAGTAAGGGGTGGTCGGGGATCTGGGCGGCGGCCTGGGCGGCCTCGATCGCACGGCGCACGACCGGCTCGGCCGGTCTGCGGGTGGCGCCGGCCGCGGCGTCGTACGGGTCGGCGGACACGGGTGCCTCGCCGAGGACCTCGGCGTCGACGATCTCGGGCAGCGGGACCTGACGGACCCGCACCTCCTGCCCGCTGTACGTGTCGAACGCGCGCGTCTCGACGAGGTCGACGAGTCCGGCGGAGCCGGGGGGCGGCAACGGCAGGCGGTAGCGCTCCGCGAGCACTCTTCCCGCGTACTCGTCCACGGCGCCTCCCCCTGCGCATTGGTCGTGCCCCGTCGCTCACGATACGGGGCGGCGGTCAGTCCTTGGGGCTGAACGTGGCGAACGCCGTCTCGCGCAGCGTCCGGCACTCCGCGCCGTTCCACTCCTCGGCCTTGCAGGTGATCATGATCGAGTAGCCGTGCTTGGCGTCCACCTTGAAGCCCCGGTTGAGGACGTGGACCCGCATGCCCTTCTGGGTCCGCTCGAACTCCCAGTCCGCGACGGTCGGGTAGCCCTTGTACGAGACCGAGTCGACGCCGATGTGCTTGTAGTCGCTGCTGGTGAGCCTGACCCCTCCGACGGCGGCGAGCCAGGCGGCCTTCGCGTCGTCCTTGGGGCTGGCGTTGAAGTCGACCTGGACGCGCGGGAAGCCGCCGCTCTCGCTCCATATGGCGCCCCCGCTGTAGCCGTCTATGGGCCGCATCGAGAAGGAGGAGGGCAGGGCCATGGAGAAGTGGAAGCGGTCGTTGGTGACCAGGGTGTAGCCGGCCGGGAGCGCGGCGCCGGTGCCGGTGCCGTCGCTGGGCTTGCCGGTCGGCGTGGTGCCGGTCTGGCCGGTGGAGGTGCCGGTGGAGCCGTTCGCGCCGGTGGAGCCCGTGGAACCGCCGTCGCCCGTCGAGCCGTTGGCGCCGGGCTGGGCGCCGCCCTGTTCGGTGGGGTCGCCCGACGAACCGCCCGTGCCCCCGCCGGTGCCGGAACCGGAGCCGCCGTCGCCGCCGGCGGTGGTCCCGGCCGAGGCGGTGGTGTCGCCGCCCTTGCCCTCGGAGCCCTTGTCGTCGCCGCCCAGGGAGACGGCCAGGATGGTGCCGAGCACGGCGAGGACGGCGACCGCGGCGATGATCACCAGGGTGCGGCGGGGGACGACGTCGGTGAGCGGGGCGCGGGTCGGCGCCGGCCGGGAGCCGCCCTGCGAGGGCACGGGCCGCGCCTGCGCCCCGCTCTGCTCCCTGGCCTTCTCCTTGGTCTTCTCCTTGGCGCGGTCCTTCGCCTCGGCCTTGGCCGCCGCGGCCGCGTTCCGTACGGAGGCGAGGGCGCCCCGCATCCGCTCGGCGGCGGGCTCGGGGGCCTTCTCCTGGGCGACGGCCGCGGCCTCCGGCTCCCGCTCGGGGCGGGCCGGCAGCGGAACGATCCTGGTCACCTCGGGCGAGGGCTCCGGCGCGGCCTCGGGGGCGTCGAGCACGGCGCGCAGCAGCACCCGGGCGCGGGCGTCGTCGAGCCGCTGCGCCGGGTCCTTGGCGAGGAGCCCGTAGATGACCTGCTCAAGCCCGGGACCGGCGTTCTTCGGCGGGTCGACGGGCTCGGTCATGACGGCGGTGAGGGTCGCGATCGCGGAGCCCTTGTCGTACGGCGGGCAGCCCTCGACGGCCGCGTACAGCAGACCGCCCAGCGACCACATGTCGGCGGCGGGGCCGGGCTTGTGGCCGCGGGCGCGCTCGGGCGAGATGTACGAGGGGGCGCCGACGAGCATGCCGGTGGAGGTGATGGAGGGGTCGCCCTCGACCTGGGCGATGCCGAAGTCGGTGAGGACGACGCGGCCGTCGTCGGAGATGAGGACGTTGGACGGCTTCACGTCGCGGTGCAGGATGCCCTCGCGGTGCGCGGAGCGCAGCACGTCGAGGATGGCGAGGCCGACCTCGGCGGCGCGGCGCGGGGTGAGGACGCCGTCCTCGCGCACGGCGTCGGCGAGCGACTTGCCCTCGATCAGCTCCATGACGATCCAGGGGCGGTCGTCCTCGTCGACGACGTCGTAGACGGTCACGGCGCCGTTGTTGCGGATCTTGGCGATGGCCTTGGCCTCGCGCAGGGTCCGGGTGATCAGGCGGCGCTTCTCGTCCTCGTCGATGCTGGTGGGGAAGCGGAGCTCCTTGACGGCGACGGTGCGGCCGAGGGTCTCGTCGACGGCGCGCCAGACGGTGCCCATGCCGCCACGGCCGAGGAGGGCGCCGAGCCGGTAGCGGCCGGCGAGCAGCCGGCCCTCGGTCTCGGCGGTGGTGGACGACGAACCCTTGCGGAGCCGGTCGGCCGCGGGCCGCTGCCCGTCACCGTCCCCGGCGCCGAAACCGGCCCGCCCGGTGGACGGCTCGGTCCCCGGCACCCGGTCCCGGGGCGCGGCCGTGCCCCGCTCCGGCCCGGCGCCCTCGGACGTCCCGCCCCGGGCCTCCGCGCCCCGGGCCTCCGCGTCCTGGGACTTCGTGTCCTGAGGCGCGACGTCCCCCGGCTTGGTGTCCTGGAGCTTCGCCCCCTGAGGCTTCGCGTCCTGGGGCCTGGTGTCCTGAGGCTTCCCGTCCTCGGGCTGCGCCGTGTCCCGCGACTGCTCCGACTCCGACATGCGTCCCCTCTGCGTTCCCTGATCTCCGCCGCGCCCGCCGCACTCCACACGCTGCGGCAACCCGCCCTGGAAGAGAGCCCATTGTCCCTCACCTCCGGACGGGTGGCGCCCCCGGGTCCGTACTCCGGTATGACGACGCGCCACACACGCCCCCGGGTTCCCCCTCGTCCCGGACGTACCGTCAGGCGGGACCCCCGTCAGATCGGGACGATGTCGGGCGCACCGAGCCTCGCGGCGTCCGCCGTCAGGTCGTCGGGCTGCCGCTGCGACTCGCGCTCCGCCTCGACCCGCTTCTCGTAGTGCTCGACCTCCCGCTCGATCTGGCCCTCGTCCCAGCCGAGGACCGGCGCCATCAGTCCGGCGGCCTCGCGCGCGCTGAGGGTGCCGCGGTCGAAGGTCTCGATGGAGACGCGGGTGCGGCGGGTGAGGACGTCGTCGAGGTGGCGGGCGCCCTCGTGGGAGGCCGCGTAGACGACCTCGGCGCGCAGGTAGTCGTCGGCCGCGGCGAGCGGTTCGCCGAGCGAGGGGTCCTCGGCGATCAGCGCGAGCAGTTCCTCGGCCAGCGAGCCGTAGCGGTTGAGCAGGTGCTCCACGCGGACGACGTGGAGGCCGGTGCGGGCGGCGATCCTGGCCCGCGCGTTCCACAGCGCCCGGTAGCCCTCGGCGCCGATCAGCGGGGTGTCCTCGGTGACGCAGGGGGCGACCCGCTGGTCGAGTCCGTGCACGGCCTCGTCGACGGCGTCCTTCGCCATCACCCGGTAGGTCGTGTACTTGCCGCCGGCGACGACGACGAGGCCGGGCACCGGGTGGGCGACGGTGTGCTCGCGGGAGAGCTTGCTGGTGGCGTCGGACTCGCCGGCGAGGAGCGGGCGCAGTCCGGCGTAGACCCCCTGGACGTCGTCGCGGGAGAGCGGGGTGGCGAGCACGGTGTTGACGCGTTCGAGGAGGTAGTCGATGTCGGCGCTGGAGGCGGCGGGGTGGGCCTTGTCGAGGTCCCAGTCGGTGTCGGTGGTGCCGATGATCCAGTGCCGTCCCCAGGGGATGACGAAGAGGACGGACTTCTCGGTGCGCAGGATGAGGCCGGTGGCGGAGTGGATCCGGTCCTTGGGGACGACGAGGTGGATGCCCTTGGAGGCGCGGACGTGGAACTGGCCGCGCTCGCCGATGAGGGCCTGGGTGTCGTCGGTCCACACCCCGGTGGCGTTGACGATCTGCTTGGCCCGGACGACGTACTCGCCGCCGGTCTCCACGTCCTGGACGCGGGCGCCGACGACCCGCTCGCCCTCGCGGAGGAAGCCGGTGACCCGGGCCCGGCCGGCGGCGTGCGCGCCGTAGGAGGCGGCGGTGCGGACGAGGGTGAGGACGAAGCGGGCGTCGTCCATCTGGGCGTCGTAGTACTGGAGGGCGCCGGTGAGCGCGTCCTTGCGCAGGCAGGGGGCGACGCGGAGGGCGCCCTTGCGGCTGAGGTGGCGGTGGACGGGAAGGCCCCGGCCGTGCCCGGAGGAGACGGACATGGCGTCGTACAGGGCGACGCCGGAGCCCGCGTAGACCCGCTCCCAGCCCTGGTGCCGGAGCGGATAGAGGAACGGCACCGGCTTCACCAGGTGGGGGGCGAGCCGCTCCAGGAGCAGGCCGCGCTCCTTGAGGGCCTCGCGCACCAGGGCGAAGTCGAGCATCTCCAGATAGCGCAGCCCCCCGTGGATGAGCTTGCTGGAGCGGCTGGAGGTGCCGGAGGCCCAGTCCCGGGCCTCGACGATGCCGGTGGAGAGCCCGCGCGTGACCGCGTCGAGGGCGGTGCCCGCCCCGACGACCCCGCCGCCGACCACCAGCACGTCCAGCTCGCGCTCGGCCATGGCCTCCAGAGCCGCGGTGCGCTCGGCGGGTCCCAGTGTCGCTGTCCTCACGGCTGCCGCCTCCTGTCGTCCGGTGTCGTCCTTGTGTCCCTCGTCGCTCCGGCGGCGAACCGGACCGCGGGTGGCCCGGTTCACCGTCTCGATTCTGGACCGGTCCGGTGGCTTCGGCCACCGCCCCCGCACGGACCTGTGGATAACACTCGGCGACCTTCGATCATGCAATGCCGCATATCGGTCATATTTACTCCTAGTCTGACATTGCGAACACGGTGCGTGCGCACCATGTCACGGCTACCGGGAAGGACGGCCCACCCCCCATGCCCGCAGACCTCGCCGTCATCGGCCTCGGCCACCACGGACTCCCCCTCGCCCAGGCCGCGACCGCCGCGGGCATCGCCACCGTCGGCTTCGACACCGACGCCCGCCCGGTCGCCGAACTCGCCGCGGGCCGCCCCCCGGTCGACGGCTCCCTCACCGCCTCCGAGATCCGCCGCATGCTCTCCCGCGGCTTCCGGGCCACCACCGACCCGGCCGAGCTCGGCCGGGTCCGCACCGCCGTCCTCTGCGCCCCGACCCCCCTCGGCCCCGACGGCGCCCTCGACCTCACCGCCGTCGGCGACGCCGCCCGCGCCCTCGCCGCCCGGCTCCGCCCGCACACCACCGTGGTCCTGGAGTCCCCCGTCCCGCCCGGCACCACCGAGGGCCTCCTCCGGGAACTCCTGGAGGACGGCTCGGGCCTGCGGGCCGGCCGCGACTTCCACCTCGCGTACTCCCCCGGCCGCCTCGACCCCGGCACCCGGGCGCCGGGCCCCGCCGGCACCCCGAAGGTCATCGGCGGCCTCACGCCCGCGTGCACCGAGTCCGCCGCCGCCTTCTACGGCCGCTTCACCGACAAGGTGGTACGCGCGCGTGGCCCCCGCGAGGCCGAGACGGTCAAGCTCCTGGAGACCAACTTCCGGCACGTGAACATCGCCCTCGTCAACGAGATGGCGGTGCTCTGCCACGAACTCGGCGTCGACCTGTGGGACGTCATCCGCTGCGCCGAGACCAAGCCCTTCGGCTTCCAGGCCTTCCGCCCCGGCCCCGGCGTCGGCGGCCACGGCGCCCCCGTCGAGCACCTCGGCCCCCACGGCCCGCTCCGCCTCGTCGAACTCGCCGGCCAGGTCAACCAGCGGATGCCGCGGTACGTCGTCCAGCGCGCCGCCACGCTCCTCAACGAGCACGGCAAGTCCGCCCGGGGCGCCCGGATCCTGCTGCTCGGCATCACGTACAAGCCCGACCTCGCCGACCGCGAGGGCTCCCCCGCCGACGAGATCGCCGGCCGGCTCATGGACCTCGGCGCGACGGTGAGCTTCCACGACCCGCACGTCCCCGACTGGCGGGTGCGGGACCTGCCGGTCCCCCGCGCCGACTCGCTCTACGAGGCCGCCGCGCACGCCGATCTGACGGTCCTCCTCCAGCACCACCGGGTCTACGACCTCCAGGGCCTCGCGGTGAAGGCCCAGCTCCTCCTCGACACCCGCGGCGCCACCCCCGCGGGCACCGCGCACCGCCTCTGACCCCCACGAACCGAACGAAAAGATCCGGCCATGTCCCACCCCTCACGTAACGGGTGGGCCACTGTCGGAGCGGACTGCTAGTCTCCGGCCCTCTCGATCGCACACTCGTGCGTCATCCATCCAGGGGGACCCCGATGAGCCAGCCCGCACCTCCGCCCGGCAACCCGTTCGCCCAGGGCGCGCCCCAGCAGCCCGACGGCCAGAACCCGTACGCGCAGAACCCGGCCGGCCAGAACCCGGCCGGGCAGAACCCGTACGGCCAGGCCCCCGACGGCCAGAACCCGTTCGGCGCCTACCCGCCGGCCCCCGCGCCCCGTCGCGGGAACCTCGGCCTCGGCATCGTCGCCGCCGTCGTCGCCGCGCTGGTCACCGCCGGCATCTACGGCGCCGTCATGGGCGGCATCGAGCGGGAGATCGGCTGGGCCGCCATCGGCGTCGGCTTCGTCATCGGCCTCGCCGCCGGCAAGGTCGGCGGCAGCAACCCGGTGCTGCCCGTGGTCAGCGCCGTCCTCTCCCTCGGCGCCGTCTACGTCGGCCAGCTCGTCGGCATCGCGATCGTCGTCGCCAAGGAGCTGAACGTCTCGGCCACGGACATCATCTTCGAGGAGTTCGGCCTGCTGACGCAGGCGTGGAGCGAGAGCAAGGACGCGATGACCTTCCTCTTCCTCGCGATCGCCGCCTTCGCCGCCTTCTCCGGCGCGAAGAAGGCCGCCTCCTGAACCCGGCCGCGGGTACGCGAGAGGGCCCCGCACCGGTCGGTGCGGGGCCCTCTCGCGTACCTCCGGGAACCGGCGGCGTCAGCGGCGGTGCTGCGAGTCCGCGACGGTGACCTCGACGCGCTGGAACTCCTTGAGCTCGCTGTAGCCCGTGGTGGCCATCGCGCGGCGCAGGGCGCCGAAGAAGTTCATCGAACCGTCCGGGGTGTGCGACGGACCGGCGAGGATCTCCTCGGTGGTGCCGACGATGCCCAGGTCGACCAGCTTGCCGCGCGGCACGTCCTCGTGGACGGCCTCCATGCCCCAGTGGTGGCCCTTGCCCGGCGCGTCGGTGCCGCGCGCCAGCGGGGAGCCGATCATCACCGCGTCGGCGCCGCAGGCGATCGCCTTCGGGAGGTCGCCGGACCAGCCCACGCCGCCGTCGGCGATGACGTGCACGTACCGGCCGCCGGACTCGTCCATGTAGTCGCGGCGGGCCGCGGCCACGTCGGCGACGGCGGTCGCCATCGGGACCTGGATGCCCAGGACGTTGCGGGTGGTGTGCGCGGCGCCGCCGCCGAAGCCGACCAGGACGCCCGCGGCGCCGGTCCGCATCAGGTGCAGGGCGGCGGTGTACGTGGCGCAGCCGCCGACGATGACCGGGACGTCCAGCTCGTAGATGAACTGCTTCAGGTTCAGCGGCTCGGCGGCGCCGGAGACGTGCTCGGCGGAGACCGTGGTGCCGCGGATGACGAAGATGTCGACGCCCGCGTCGACGACCGCCTTGGAGAACTGCGCGGTGCGCTGCGGGGAGAGCGCGGCGGCGGTGACGACACCGGAGTCGCGCACCTCCTTGATGCGCTGCCCGATCAGCTCCTCCTTGATCGGAGCGGCGTAGATCTCCTGCAGACGGCGGGTGGCGGTGGCCTCGTCCAGCTCGGCGATCTCGTCGAGCAGCGGCTGCGGGTCCTCGTACCGGGTCCACAGGCCTTCGAGGTTCAGGACGCCGAGGCCGCCCAGCTCGCCGATGCGGATGGCGGTCTGCGGCGACACGACCGAGTCCATGGGAGCGGCCAGGAACGGCAGCTCGAAGCGGTAGGCGTCGATCTGCCAGGCGATCGAGACCTCCTTCGGGTCCCGGGTGCGCCGGCTCGGGACGACGGCGATGTCGTCGAACGCGTACGCCCTGCGGCCGCGCTTGCCGCGCCCGATCTCGATCTCAGTCACGATGTGTGGCCTTTCCCTCTACGTCTGCGCCTACCAGTATCCCCGACACAAGCGTGGGGGGCGGCTCCGGCCACATGCCGGAACCGCCCCCACGCGTCGCGCTGTGTTACTTCCTGCTGTAGTTCGGCGCCTCGACCGTCATCTGGATGTCGTGCGGGTGGCTCTCCTTGAGGCCCGCCGAGGTGATCCGGACGAAGCGGCCGTTCTCCTGGAGCTCCGGGACGGTGCGGCCGCCGACGTAGAACATCGACTGGCGCAGACCGCCGACCAGCTGGTGCACCACGGAGGCGAGCGGGCCGCGGTACGGCACCTGGCCCTCGATGCCCTCGGGGATCAGCGCGTCGTCGGAGGCGACGCCCTCCTGGAAGTAGCGGTCCTTGGAGAAGGACTTGCGGTCGCCACGGGTCTGCATGGCGCCGAGCGAGCCCATGCCGCGGTACGACTTGAACTGCTTGCCGTTGATGAAGAGCAGCTCGCCCGGGGACTCCTCGCAGCCCGCGAGCAGCGAGCCGAGCATCACGGTGTCGGCGCCCGCCACGAGCGCCTTGGCGATGTCACCCGAGTACTGCAGGCCGCCGTCGCCGATGACCGGGACGCCGGCCGCCTTGGCGGCGAGGGAGGCCTCGTAGATGGCGGTGACCTGCGGGACGCCGACGCCGGCGACCACACGGGTGGTGCAGATGGAGCCGGGGCCCACGCCGACCTTGATGCCGTCGACACCGGAGTCGATCAGCGCCTGGGCGCCGTCGCGGGTGGCGACGTTGCCGCCGATGACGTCCACCGGGGCGTTCGACTTGATCTTGGCGATCATGTCGCCGACCAGCTTGGAGTGGCCGTGCGCGGTGTCGACGACGATGAAGTCGACGCCGGCCTCGATGAGGGCCTGGGCGCGCTCGAAGGAGTCGCCGGCGACGCCGACGGCCGCGCCGACGAGCAGACGGCCGTTGGAGTCCTTGGCGGCGTTCGGGTACTTCTCGGCCTTGACGAAGTCCTTGACCGTGATGAGGCCCTTGAGCAGGCCCGCCTCGTCGACCAGCGGAAGCTTCTCGATCTTGTGGCGGCGCAGCAGGTCCATGGCGTCGACGCCGGAGATGCCGACGTGGCCGGTGACGAGCGGCATGGGGGTCATGACCTCGCGCACCTGGCGGCTGCGGTCCGACTCGAAGGCCATGTCGCGGTTGGTGACGATGCCGAGCAGCTTGCCCGCCGGGTCGGTCACCGGGACGCCGCTGATGCGGAACTTGGCGCAGATCGCGTCGGCCTCGGCGAGCGTGGCGTCCGGGTGCACGGTGATCGGGTCGGTCACCATGCCGGACTCGGAACGCTTCACCAGGTCGACCTGGTTCGCCTGGTCGGCGATGGAGAGGTTGCGGTGCAGTACACCGACACCACCCTGTCGGGCCATGGCGATCGCCATGCGCGACTCGGTGACCTTGTCCATCGCGGCGGAGAGCAGCGGGATGTTCACCCGCACGTTCTTCGAGATGTACGAGGCGGTGTCGATCTGGTCGGGCGCCATGTCGGACGCGCCGGGCAGCAGCAGCACGTCGTCGTAGGTCAGCCCGAGTGTCGCGAATTTACCGGGCACTCCGTCGACGTTGGCAGTCATGACACCTTCCCAAATGGCCTTGATCGGTGCGGGATGTCCATGCTAACGGGCCGGAGCGGTGTCTCATTCCACGATCAAGATCAGCGAGAAGCTTTGTGCTTTCGTACGTGGACGAAAGGGACGACAGGGCCCGGTGAGGCTTACTGCTCGGCCAGGGCCCGCAGTCGGCTGAGGGCCCGGTGCTGGGCGACCCGGACGGCGCCCGGGGACATGCCGAGCATCTGGCCGGTCTCCTCGGCGGTCAGCCCGACGGCCACCCGCAGGACGAGGAGCTCGCGCTGGTTCTCCGGGAGGTTGGCGAGGAGCTTCTTGGCCCATTCGGCGTCGTCGCTGAGGAGGGCGCGCTCCTCGGGTCCGAGGGAGTCGTCCGGCCGCTCGGGCATCTCGTCGGAGGGCACCGCGGTGGAGCCGGGGTGGCGCATGGCGGCCCGCTGGAGGTCGGCGACCTTGTGTCCGGCGATGGCGAAGACGAAGGCCTCGAAGGGGCGGCCGGTGTCCTTGTAGCGCGGCAGGGCCATCAGGACGGCGACGCAGACCTCCTGCGCGAGGTCCTCGACGAAGTGGCGGGCGTCACCGGGCAGCCGGTTGAGCCGGGTGCGGCAGTAGCGCAGCGCGAGCGGGTGGACGCGCGCCAGCAGGTCATGGGTGGCCTGCGCGTCCCCTTCGACGGCACGGTGGACGAGCGCACCGATCTCCCCCTGCCCGGCAGGCATGGGGGAACCCATGGTCTCGTCGTCGCGCATCGCTCCATGGTGCCTTGACGCCTGCTCGTCCGTGGCACCCTGTCCGTAGTTGTGCACCGAAGCGTTATGAGCAGGTGCGCCTGGATTCATCTCTGGCGCCCTCCCCTTCCGCTCGATCGACTCGTCCCCGAGGAACTCCACACCTCAAGGATGCGGCATCGGACGGGGAAGTGACACAGGCCCGCCCCGTCCGCCCCTCGGCGGACGGGGGTACGGACGGGGAGACGGCCGGTGCGCGGTGATTCAGCGGACCAGGCCCCACCGGAATCCGAGCGCGACGGCGTGCGCCCGGTCGGAGGCGCCGAGCTTCTTGAAGAGGCGTCGGGCGTGGGTCTTGACGGTGTCCTCGGAGAGGAAGAGCTCGCGCCCGATCTCCGCGTTGGACCGGCCGTGGCTCATGCCTTCGAGGACCTGGATCTCGCGCGCGGTGAGGGTGGGCGCGGCGCCCATCTCGGCCGAACGGAGCCGGCGCGGGGCGAGCCGCCAGGTGGGGTCGGCGAGCGCCTGGGTGACGGTGGCCCGCAGCTCGGCGCGCGAGGCGTCCTTGTGCAGGTAGCCGCGGGCGCCCGCGGCGACCGCGAGGGCCACGCCGTCGAGGTCCTCGGCGACCGTGAGCATGATGATCCGGGCGCCGGGGTCGGCGGAGAGCAGCCGGCGGACGGTTTCCACACCGCCGAGGCCGGGCATGCGCACGTCCATCAGGATGAGGTCCGAGCGGTCCGCGCCCCAGCGGCGGAGGACTTCCTCGCCGTTGGCCGCGGTGGTCACGCGCTCCACGCCGGGCACGGTCGCGACCGCGCGGCGAAGAGCCTCTCGGGCAAGCGGGGAGTCGTCGCAGACGAGAACGGAGGTCATGACTGACCTCCGCGGCTCTCGCAGCTGATGCGCGTCACCTTGAGCCTCCAGGGCTGGTACGTATCGTCACCTGTGCGGTTGAGCTCCCGGACACCTGCCCGATCGCTTGTTCATTCAACCGCCTCGCACTCTCAACGATGGTCACTCGAAAGAGTTACGGGTCGGACGGGACCTTCGGCACTCCTTGTGAGGGGCCGTGCACGGAGAAGAGCGTCGCAGGTCGTTCTGTCCATCACCAGAAGCTATGCCCCATTTAGCGGGTTTTCTTCCCTTTTCGTGGTGTCTGTGGCTAGATTCGCAATGAGTCATATTTACATCTACTTCGACAGTAGTCGGACACATCCGGCGCGCCGGGGTCCGAGGAGCCCCGGACCGACAGCCAACTCCCGCCCACCCACCAACCCGTTTCGACACGGTTTCAAGGGGACTAGCGCAATGGCAGATTTCTCCCGGCTTCCCGGACCCAACGCCGATCTGTGGGACTGGCAACTGCTCGCGGCCTGCCGCGGGGTCGACAGCTCCCTGTTCTTCCACCCCGAGGGAGAGCGCGGCGCGGCACGGAGTGCGCGTGAGAACTCGGCGAAAGAGGTCTGCATGCGGTGCCCGGTCCGCGCGCAGTGCGCGGCACACGCACTCGCCGTGCGGGAGCCCTACGGCGTATGGGGCGGCCTCACCGAGGACGAACGCGAAGAACTCATGGGCCGAGCGCGCAACCGCCTGATCACGGCGGCTCCGGCGTCCGCCGGTCGATCGATCATGGGACATGCATGAAGGAACGTTTCCCCTCATGAGCTGAGACCCCAGAGGCCGGGCCCCCGGGAGCCCGGCGGGCGCTACGCGCGCGTGGCGGCGCGGGTCAGCTCGTCGAGGGTGGCCGCGACCGCCGGGACCTGGGCCAGGTCCGGCAGGGTCAGCGCCACGATCTCCCGCTCCACGGCGGGCTCGACGGCGACGGTCCGCGCCCCCTTGGGCCGTACGGACTCGATGGCCAGCTCGGGCAGGACGGCCACGCCGAGCCCCGCGCCGACCAGCCCCACCACCGCCGGGTAGTCGTCGGTGGCGAAGTCGATGCGCGGGGCGAAGCCGGCCTCCTCGCAGACGTCGACGAGCTGGCGGCGGCAGCGGGGGCAGCCCGCGATCCAGGAGTCCCCGGCCAGCTCGGCGATGGAGACCGAGCCGGCGTCCGCGAGCGGGTGCGTCTCGGGGACCAGGCCGACGAGCCGGTCGGCGAGGAGCGGACGGACCACCAGGTCGTCCCATTCGCCGGGCGCGTGGCCCGCTCCGTACCGGAAGGCGAGGGCGATGTCGCAGTCGCCCTCGCGGAGCATCTCGACGGAGCGCGGCGGTTCGGCCTCGACGAGGGAGACCCGGGTGCCGGGGTGGGCGGCGCGGAGGGCGGCGAGGGCGGTGGGGACGAGGGTGGAGCTGCCGCTGGGGAAGGAGACCAGCCGGACGCGACCGGCCCGGAGGCCCGCGATGGCGGCGACCTCCTCCTCGGCGGCGGTGAGTCCGGCGAGGATGCCGACGGCGTGCCGGACGAGGACCTCGCCGGCCTGGGTGAGGCGCATCTCGCGGCCGGTGCGGATGAGCAGCGGGGTGCCGGCCGAGGTCTCCAGGGCCTTCATCTGCTGGCTGACGGCGGGCTGGGTGCAGCCCAGTTCGCGTGCGGCGGCGGAGAAGGAGCCGGTGGCGGCGACGGCGCGCAGGACGCGGAGGTGGCGTGCCTCGATCATGGGTCGAGCATAAGCGACTCTTGGGTCCGGCCGCGAATATTCGATCAAATCTTTGAGGTAGTGGGGTGGGGGGCCGCTTACGCTGCCCGTATGACCTTGTTGAGCGTGAACGCGGGCCGGGCCAAGGCCGTCGACTACACCGACTCCGCCTCCGGAAGGACGGGCATCGACAAGCGGCCCGTCGACGGGCCCGTACGGATCGAGTCGCCCGGGGCCACCGGCGTCGGGGCGAGCGGGGTGGCCGGGGACGACGTGTGCGACCTGCGCTTCCACGGGGGCGCCGACCGTGCCGTGTACGCCTTCGCCCGCGAGGACCTGGACCGCTGGGAGCGGGAGCTGGGCCGGCAGCTGGCGAACGGCGCCTTCGGCGAGAACCTGACGACGAGCGGCCTGGACGTGAACGGGGCGCTGATCGGCGAGCACTGGCGGATCGGCGAGGACGTGGTGGTCGAGGTCACCGGCGGCCGGATCCCCTGCCGCACCTTCCAGGGGCATCTGGAGGAGCAGGGCGTCGACGCCCAGGGCTGGGTGCGGCGGTTCACCCAGGCGGAGGCCGGTCCCGGCGCGCTGCTGCGGGTGATCGAGCCGGGCGAGGTGCGGGCCGGCGACCCGGTCACGGTGGTGAGCCGGCCGGACCACGCCGTCACCGTCGCCTTCCTGCACCGCGCGGCGACCACCGAGCGGGGACTGCTGCCCGAGACGCTGGTGGCCGCCGAGTGGATGGAGTCCGGGCTGCTGGCGCTCGCCCGCCAGTACGCGGACAAGTACAGCGGCTGAACCGCGGCCGTACGGGATCCCGGGGGCGCGCTCCCGGGCACTACGGTTCCGGTATGACGACTGCACTGATCACGGGAGCCACCGCCGGCATCGGAGCCGCCTTCGCGCGCAGACTGGCGGCCGACGGGCACGACGTCGTCCTGGTGGCACGGGACCTGACGCGCCTTCGGGAGCAGGCCACCGAGCTGCACGACCGGCACGGGGTGGAGGCCGAGGTACTGGCCGCGGACCTCTCCGAGGAGAAGGGGATCGCCTCGGTCGAGGCCCGGCTCTCCGACCCGCGCCGCCCGGTCGACCTGCTGGTGAACAACGCGGGCTTCGGCAACAAGGGCCGCTTCCTCGACGTGTCGATGGCCGACGAGCTGCGGATGCTGACCGTGCACTGCGAGGCGGTGCTCCGGCTGACCTCGGCCGCGGCCGCCGCGATGAAGGAGCGCGGGCGGGGCGGGGTGGTGAACGTGGCCTCGGTCGCCGCCTTCGTGCCGCGCGGCACCTACGGCGCCTCGAAGGCGTGGGTCGTGCAGTTCACCCAGGGCGCGGCCCGGGACCTCGCGGGCAGCGGGGTGCGGCTCATGGCGCTCTGCCCCGGCTTCGTGCGCACCGAGTTCCACGAGCGGGCCGGGATGGGGACGGAGAACATCCCCGGCTGGATGTGGCTGGACGCGGACAAGCTGGTGGCGGCGGCCCTGTCGGACCTGGCGCGGGGGAAGACCCTGTCGATCCCGGACCCGCGCTACAAGGCCCTGATGGGTGTGGTGAAGCTGGCGCCGCGCTCGCTGCTCGGCGGGGTGTCGTCGAAGGCCGGGCGTAAGTACGGACCTCAGTAGGGAAGGTACTCAGGGCGGGTTGAGTACCTGCGGGCCTGTGCGGCCGCGGCCGGATGCCCGACGCTCGGCGCATGGAACGAATTGCTCTGCGGAGACTCTCCCCCACCCCGGTCGGCGTCGTGACGGCCCTGCTCGCGATCGCCTCCTGGGCCGCGTGGCTCGGCTGGGACCAGAAGCGCGACGTGCACCCGGACGGCTCGGTGACGGGGCCGTACGAGGCGTGGCAGGTCGTGGGGCTGGTGCTGACCCTGTTCGCGCCGGTGGTCTGGACGGCGCTGCGGGGGCACGGCGTGGCCGGGGCGCTCGGCACCTCGGCCGGGCTCGCCCTCGCCGCGTTCGTCGACTGGTCGGACGACGCCAGCGGCCTCTACGCGGTCGGTGCGGTCATGGTCGCGGGCGGCTCGCTCGCCGCGACCTTCCTGGTGCAGGGCCTGGTCGCCGAGTGGTCGGACCGGCGGGCGCGGCGGCGACACGAGCGACGGCACCGTCCCACCACCTGACGTACAGCCCGGTCCCGCCGGTGACCCGCACCTCCGCGAGGGCGGCGGCCGGGGCCGGATCGGGCTCGCCGGTGAGCGAGACGAGCGCGGCGAAGAGCGAGACGGGTCCGCGGGTGGTGCCGTGGACGGCGGGGGTACGGGTCGGGGCCGGGCCCTGGAGGGTGGGCCCGGTGGCCAGTCCGGTAACCCCGGGGCCGTAGCCGTGGACGGGGTGGAGCTGGGAGACCGGCGCGTCCGGTCCTTCGGTGACGGCCCAGCCGGTCTGCCGTACGGGGGTCCCCTCCGGGGCGTCCAGGACGAGGTGGACGCGGAGTTCGGCGCGGCCGTGGACGAGGGTGGTGGAGACGACCCGGACGCCGGGGAGCGGGGTGTGCGCGGAGACGGCCCGGTCGGGGCCGCCGGCGAGCGGTTCCGCGGGGCCCCGGTGGGTGGCCGTGCCGTCGGGACCGAGCAGCGCGAAGTGGTTGTCGGCCGGGTCGGGGGCGGCGGTGGGGCCGGTGCGGGTGGCGTAGGCGAAGCGGGCGTAGCCGGGGTCGTCGCCGTCGGGGCCGCCGGCGGCGACGTGGTTGCTGCCGTGGTTGTGGAGACGGACCAGGCCGTCGGCGGCGGTGGTCTGGACGAGGAGGCCGGTGGGGCCGAAGGGGCGGGCGGTGTCGGCGCGTTCGGCCGGGAGGGGTTCCTCGGGGTCGGTCCAGGCGGGGTGGTCCGGCGGGAGCAGCAGCCCGAGGAAGCCCTTGGCGGCCCAGTAGGGGGAGCCCGGCCCCGAGTACTCCTGGACCAGCGGCGGGTGGGGGCCGTGCCAGCCGAGGGTGAGCAGCCCGCGGTGGTCGGTGGCGCCGCGGTCGAGGAAGTACCGCAGGCTCCCGGAGGCGAGGCGGCGGGTGGCGCCGGGGGTGAGCGGGGTGTGGCCGGTGAGGGTGCCGAGCCAGGGGGCGGCGGCCGCGGCGAAGCGGTAGGTCAGGGAGCGCCCGTACGGGACGGGGGCGCCGTTCGCGTCGAAGAGGTGGGCGTGGTCGGCGAGGTGGGCGCGGAGCCGGGGGCCGTACCGGTCGAGGAGGGCGCGGTCGCCGGCGAGGTGGGCGTGGAGGACCGGGTAGAGGTGCAGGGCCCAGGAGTTGTAGTGGTCGAAGGCGCGGTTGTCGCCGTCGCTGTACCAGCCGGCGCCGAGGTACCACTCCTCGGTCCGGGCGAGGGAGCGGTCGATCGTGGCGGCGGCGCGGTCGGTCTCGACGCCGGCCTCGTGGAGGAAGCCGGCCACGGTGAGGCCGAAGAGCCACCAGTTGTTGTCGACCGGGGACGGGCCGAGGGCGGGCCGCAGCCATCCCGCCAGGCGTTCGCGGGTGCGGGTGTCGAGGCGGTCCCAGAGCCAGGGGCGGGTGAGGCGCAGGGCGAGGGCGATCGAGGCGGACTCGACGACCGCCTGGCGGGTGTCGGCCATCAGGGGCCAGGACTCCCGGTCCTCGCGGCCGGGCGAGGCGGTTCCGGCGGCGAGTCCGGCGGCGTACCGGTCGAGGTGGCCGTGCGGGTCCTCCCCGCGGGCGCCGGCGACGCGCAGGGCGGCGAGGAGGAACGTACGGGCGAAGCCCTCCAGGCCGTCGGAGCGGGCGCCGGACCAGCTGGGGCGGGGCCCGGGGAGGTCGACGAGGGCGCCGCGCGGCGAGGCGTGGGGGCGGACGGCGAGGAGGAGCCGGTCGGCGGCGTCCTCCCAGTGGGCGCGGGTCCAGCCGGTGTACGGGCTGCGTTCACGGTCCTCGGGTGGCGTGGGCATGATGCTCTGGTGCTCCCTGGGCTCCGGGGGCGGGTACGCCGGCGTCGGCATCGTCCGGAATCCTCGGCGGGGGCCGATCGAAACGTCAAGAGATCCGGATCGAATGATCGAAACTCCCGCCGTTCGATCATTTTCGTCTAAGGTCGGGGAACACCACCACCGCGAGGGGGAACCGCACGTGCGCGAGAGTGCCGCCGAACGACACGCCCGACTGCTGGACCTGGTGCGCGAGCGCGGCACGGTCCGCGTCGCCGAACTGGCCGGCCTCCTGGGGGTCTCCCCCGTGACCGCCCGCCGCGACGCCGAGGCGCTGGCCTCGCGCGGGCTGCTCGACCGGGTGCACGGCCAGGTCGCCTGGCCGCGGACCACCGCGCCCGGCACCCCGGCCGGCGAGGGCCTGGTGCTCGGCCTGCTCGCGCCCTCCGCCACGTACTACTTCGCCGAGGTCATCCGGGGCGCGCACGAGGCGGCGGCCCGGGCGGGCGCCCGGCTGGTGCTGCGGATCTCCGACTACCGCCCCGAGGAGGACCGGGCCCGCACCGAGGGGCTGCTCGCGGCCGGCGCCGAGGGCGTGCTCGTGGCGCCGGGCTGGCGCGGCCCCGAGGACCGGCTCGCGTACGGCGACTGGCTGGCGGAGCTCCCCGTGCCGGCGGTGCTCCTGGAGCGGCGCGGCGCTCCCGGCAGCCCGCTCGACGGCCTCGACCGGGTCTCCTCCGACCACGCCCACGGGGTGCTGCTCGCCCTGCGCCACCTGCTGGGGCTCGGCCACGCGACCCCGCTGCTGGTGGCGCGGGGGGACTCGCCGACCGCGCTCGCGGTGCGGTCCGGGTACGCGGAGGCGCTGGCCGTGCTGGGTCTGGAACAGCCGCTGCCGGTCATCGAGTCCGTGCCGGCCGAGGCGGATCCGGAGGGCTTCGAGCGGGTGGTGCGGGCGCTGTACGAGGCGGTCCGGTCGGGCCTGGCGAGCGCGGCGCTCGTCCACAACGACGTGGACGCGATCGAGATCACCCAGCGGCTCGCCCCGCTCGGCGTGCGGGTCCCGCGGGACCTCGCCCTCATCGCGTACGACGACGAGGTCGCCGCGCTGGCCGACACCCCGCTGACGGCGGTCGCCCCGCCGAAGCGGCAGGTGGGCAGGCACGCCACGGAACTGCTGGTGGAGCGGCTGACCGGCGGCGCGGACGAGGAGGCGGCGAGCCGGCACGTGAGCCTGCTGCCCCGGCTGCGGGTCCGGGCCTCCTGCGGGGCCGCCCGGCCGGCGCCCCCTCTCTGATCGATCTGATCTTTTTTCGATCATTCAATCTTTCGCTCTTGACTTCGCTCAAGAACGGTCCCAGGATCACGGCCAATCCCCTCCACGCCGTTCGATCAGGAGCCGTGCCGTGAGACTCAGTTGGAGCAGAACGACCCGCGTCATAGCCGGCACCGCCACCGCCCTCGCCGTCCTCACGGCCTGCGGCGGCGGCGGTGACGACGCCGCCGACAAGCCGGACGGCCCCGTCACGATCACCTTCTGGGGCTGGGCCAAGGGCTCCAAGGACGTCGTCGACGCCTTCAACGCCTCCCACACCGACATCAAGGTGACCTTCGAGGAGATCCCCTCCGGCAACGCCGGCGGCTACGCCAAGATCTCCAACGCGGTGAAGGCGGGCAACGCCCCCGACCTCGTCTCCCTCGAATACCCCTCGCTCCCCGAGTTCGTCTCCTCCGGCGCCCTCCAGGACATCGGCGACGCCTTCACCGAGGCCGACCGCGCGAAGTTCCTCCCCCAGGCCGTCGAGCTCACCACCCTCGGCGGCAGGTCCTGGGCCGTCCCCTTCGACGCCGCCCCGCAGGCCTTCTACTACCGCAAGGACCTCTTCGAGAAGTACGGGGTCGAGGTCCCCACCACCTGGGACGACTTCAGGAAGGCCGCCGAGCAGGTCAGGAAGGCCGACGCCAAGGCCCGCATCGCCACCTTCTTCCCCGACGACCCCACCACCTTCGAGGCCATGGCCTGGCAGGCCGGCGCCCAGTGGTTCAAGGCCGAGAACGACACCTGGAAGATCGACACCACCGACGCGGCCACCACCAAGGTCACCGCCTACTGGCAGGGCCTCCTCGACGCCGGTCTCGTCCACAAGAACGCCTCCTTCAGCCCCGAGTGGACCGGCTCCCTCAAGAACGGCACCACCGTCGGCTACCTCGGCGCCTCCTGGGGCGCCGGCGTCCTCAAGGGCACCCTCCCCGAACAGTCCGGCAAGTGGGCCGTCGCCCCCATGCCCAGCTGGGACGGCAAGCCCGCCTCCGGCATGCTCGGCGGCTCCACCTTCGCCGTGCCCAAGAGCAGCGGGAAGAAGGCGGCCGCCGTCGAGTTCGCCACCTGGATGGCCACCACCGAGGAGGGCGTCAAGGCCCGCATCGCCTCCGGCACCTCCAGCGCCTTCCCCGCCGCGACCGCCCTGCGTCCCACCGCCAAGAAGGCGTTCGACGCGAGCTACTACGGCGGACAGGACATCTACGCCCTCTTCGAGGCGGCCGGCGCCTCCATCTCCCCGCAGTGGTCCTGGGGCCCCAGCACCGGCACCACCAACACCACCATCAAGGACCGCTTCGGCGCCGTCGCCCCCGGCGGCCCCACCCTCGCCGACGCCGTGAAGGCCGGCCACGACGCCACCGTCGCCGAGCTCACCAAGCGCGGCCTGAAGGTCGAGGGCTGAGCACGTGAAGGCCCGCACCCGTGCCGCGGCACTCCTGCTGACCCCGTTCTTCCTGCTCTTCACCGCGGTGCTGGTGGTGCCGATCGGATACGCGGTCTGGCTGAGCCTCTTCACCGAGAAGCAGTCCGGACTGGGCTTCGGCGGCTCCGAGACCGTCTTCACCGGCCTCGGCAACTACGCCACGGCACTGGGTGACCGGGCCTTCCGCGACGGATTCGGCGTCCTGCTCGGCTACTGCCTGCTCTACGTGCCGCTGATGCTCGGCGGCGCCCTCGGCCTCGCCCTGCTCCTCGACACCGCCCTCGCCCGCGCCCGCCGCTTCTTCCAGCTCGCGCTCTTCCTGCCGCACGCCGTGCCCGGCATCATCGCCGCCCTGATCTGGGTCTACCTCTACACGCCCCAACTCAGCCCGGTCGTCCGGGCGATGGAGGCCGGCGGGATCGGCTTCGACTTCTTCTCCCCCGAGGGCGCCCTGCCCTCCGTCGTCAACATCGCCCTGTGGGAATGGCTCGGCTACAACCTGATCATCTTCTACGCCGCCCTCCAGGCCATCGACCGCTCCGTCCTGGAAGCCGCCACCGTCGACGGCGCCGGCGCCTGGCGCACCGCCTTCGCCGTGAAGATCCCGCTGCTCCGCGGCTCCCTCGCGATGGTCGCCCTCTTCACCGTCATCGGCTCCCTCCAGCTCTTCACCGAACCGCTGATCCTCAGCAGGGGCACGGGCTCCGCCGTCACCTCCACCTGGACGCCGAACATGTACGCGTACTCCGCCGCCTTCGACCGCAACGACTATGGACTGGCCGCGGCCGCCTCGATCCTGCTGGCCCTCACGGCCGCGCTGCTGTCCTTCGCCGTCACCCGTCTGACGGGCCGCCGGAAGGAGCGCACGGCATGAGCGCCCCCCGCTCCCGCTGGCTGTCGAAGACCGCCGTCAACGGCGTCCTCCTCCTCGCCACCGTCTACATGCTCTTCCCGCTCGTCTGGCTGGTCACCGCCGCCACCAAGGACGCCGGCGGACTCCTCGCCGGGAACGCCTTCTCCTTCGAGGGCTTCGACCTCGGCGGCAACCTCGCCCGGCTCGCCGAGTACAACGACGGCGTCTACTTCCGCTGGTACCTCAACAGCCTCCTCTACGCCGGAGTCGGCGCCGCCGCCTGCGCGCTGATCAGCGTCGCCGCCGGATACGCCTTCCACGTCTACGACTTCCGGGGCAAGGAGAAGCTCTTCGGCCTCGTCCTCCTCGGCGTCCTCGTCCCCACCACCGCGCTCGCCCTCCCCATGTACCTGCTCGCCAGCGAGCTCGGCATCGTCAACACCTACGCCGCCGTGCTCCTCCCGGTCCTCGTCAACCCCTTCGGGGTCTACCTGTCCCGGGTGCTGTGCGCCGCCTACGTCCCCGACGAGGCCCTGGAGGCCGCCCGGATCGACGGCGCCGGCGAGCTGCGCGTCTTCTGGTCGATCGGTCTGCGCACGGTCATGCCGGGCTTCGTGACCGTCTTCCTCTTCCAGTTCACCGCCGTCTGGAACAACTTCTTCCTCCCCCTGGTGATGCTCTCGGACCAGAGGCTCTTCCCGCTGAGCCTCGGCCTGTACGCGTGGAACAGCAACGCCCACGCCGAACCCGACTACTACCCCCTGGTCGTCACCGGCTCCCTGCTCGCCGTCGTCCCCCTCGTCCTCGCCTTCGTCTCGCTCCAGCGCCACTGGAAGGCCGGCCTGACCGCCGGCAGCGTCAAGTGAGGAGCCCCGTCACGTGAGGAGCTCACCTCCCCCCATGCGCCCGACCACCGACAACCGCCCCGCCCTGCTCCTCGCCATGGGCCCCGGCGTCGCCGACCGCCTCCTCACCGACCGCCACCGCACCCGCCTCGCCGACCTCACCCGCACCGACCCGCACCTGGTCGCCCACGACCTGACCGCCCCCGACCCGCGCACCGCCGCCGCGCTCGCCGAGGCCGAACTCCTCCTCACCTGCTGGGGCGCCACCCCGCTCACCCCCCGGGTGCTGGCCCGCGCGCCCCGCCTCAAGGCCGTGGTGCACGCGGCCGGTTCGGTCAAGCACCACGTCACCGAGGCCTGCTGGGAACGCGGCCTCCAGGTCACCAGCGCCGCCGCCGCCAACGCGCTCCCGGTCGCCGAGTACACCCTCGCCGCGATCCTCTTCGCCGGGAAACGGGTGCTGCGCTCGGCACAGCGGTACGCCGAACTCCGCGCCGGCCACGGCTGGCTCGCCGAGTCCGCCGCCTGGGGCAACTACCACCGCACGGTCGGCATCGTCGGCGCCTCCCGCATCGGCCTCCGGGTCGTCGAGCTCCTGCGCCCCTTCGACGTCGAGGTGCTGCTCTACGACCCGTACCTGACGGCTCCCCCGCCGGGCGCGGTCCTCGCCGGCCTGGACGAGCTCTGCGCCCGCAGCTCGGTCGTCTCCGTGCACGCGCCCCAGCTCCCGTCCACGTACCGCATGATCGGCCCCCGCCAGCTCGCCGCCCTGCCCGACGGCGCCACCCTGATCAACACCTCCCGGGGCTCCCTGGTCGACGAGGACGCCCTCCTCCCCCACCTCACCGCCGGCCGCCTCCACGCGGTCCTCGACGTGACCGACCCCGAGCTCCCGCCGCCGGACTCCCCGCTCTACAGCCTCCCCAACGTCCTGCTCACCCCGCACGTCGCCGGCTCCCTCGGCAACGAGCTGCACCGGATGGCCGACCAGGCCCTGGACGAGATCGCCCGCTACACCCGCGGCGAACCCTTCGCGGAGGAGGTCAGAGCCGCCGACCTCACCCACTCGGCCTAGACTGGAGGGGTCCATCCGCGGCTTCGCCCGGTCGGAGGCGGCCATGACCTTCGTGCAGATCATCGATTGCAGGACGAGCCGGGTCGAGGAGCTCAACCGGCTCATGGACCGCTGGGTCGAGCAGACCCGGGGGAAACGGACCGCCACCCACTCCATCGTCGGGACCGACCGGTCCGACGCCCAGCACGTCGTGGAGATCGTCGAGTTCCCCTCGTACGACGTGGCCATGCGCAACTCGCAGCTGCCGGAGACCGACCGGATCTTCCGGGAGATGGTCGCCCTCTGCGACGAGATGCCGACCTTCACCGACCTGGACGTGGTGCGGGACGAGGCGCTGTACAAGGCGAACGCGCGGCAGATGTTCGAGCGGTTCGCGGACGGCTCGGACCTGGCGCTGCTCGACACCCTGCTCGCCGAGGGCTACCACGACCACGACCCGAGGAACCCGCAGGACACCATCGGGATGGACGCGGTCCGGCGCGAGGTGGAGGCGTGGCGCGCGGGCTTCGACTTCACGTTCACGGTCGACGACCAGGTCGCCGACGGCGACCGCGTGTGCACCCGGTGGACCTGGCGGGGGACCCACGTCGGCGACTTCATGGGCCTCCAGCCGAGCGGCATGGAGGTCACCATGACCGGCACCACCATCCACCGCTTCCGCGACGACGGCAAGATCGTCGAGGGCTGGTGGCAGTACGACCTGCTCGGGCTGATGGGGCAGCTGGGCGCCGTCGAGCCCTAGGCACCGGGAAAGTCACCGGGGCGCCAGGCACCGGGAAGGACCCCGGAACGCCCAGGCACCGGGAAGGACACCGGGGCGCCGGACGCCGGAAAAGACACCGAGGCCCGGTGCCCCCGCGACGGGGGCACCGGGCCTCGGCGATCAGTTACGGCGTGCCTCAGTGGGAGTGGCCGTGACCGTGGCCGTGACCGTGGTCCGCCGGCTCCTCTTCCTTCTTCTCCACCACGAGGGTCTCGGTGGTGAGGAGCAGGGAGGCGATGGAGGCGGCGTTCTCCAGGGCGGAGCGGGTGACCTTCACCGGGTCGATGACGCCGGCCTTGACCAGGTCGCCGTACTCGCCGGTGGCGGCGTTGAAGCCCTGGCCCTTGTCGAGCTCGGCGACCTTGGAGGTGATGACGTAACCCTCCAGGCCGGCGTTCTCGGCGATCCAGCGCAGCGGCTCGACGGCGGCGCGGCGGACGACGGCGACACCGGTGGCCTCGTCGCCGGTCTTGCCGAGGTTGTCCTCCAGGACCTTGACGGCGTGGACGAGCGCGGAGCCACCACCGGAGACGATGCCCTCCTCGACCGCGGCGCGGGTCGCGGAGATGGCGTCCTCCAGACGGTGCTTCTTCTCCTTCAGCTCCACCTCGGTGGCGGCGCCGACCTTGATCACGCACACGCCGCCGGCCAGCTTCGCGAGGCGCTCCTGGAGCTTCTCGCGGTCCCAGTCGGAGTCCGTGGACTCGATCTCGGCCTTGATCTGGGCGACGCGGCCCGCGACGTCGGCGGAGTTGCCGCCACCGTCGACGATGGTGGTGTCGTCCTTGGAGATGGTCACGCGGCGGGCGGTGCCCAGCACGTCGAGACCGGCCTGGTCGAGCTTGAGGCCGACCTCCTCGGCGATGACGGTGGCACCGGTGAGGGTGGCCATGTCCTGGAGCATCGCCTTGCGGCGGTCACCGAAGCCGGGGGCCTTGACGGCCACCGCGTTGAAGGTGCCGCGGATCTTGTTGACGACGAGGGTGGAGAGCGCCTCGCCCTCGACGTCCTCGGCGATGATCAGCAGCGGCTTGGAGCCACCCGCCTGGATGACCTTCTCCAGCAGCGGCAGCAGGTCCTGGATCGAGGAGATCTTGCCCTGGTTGATCAGGATGTACGGGTCGTCGAGGACGGCCTCCATACGCTCCTGGTCGGAGACCATGTACGGCGAGAGGTAGCCCTTGTCGAAGGCCATGCCCTCGGTGAACTCCAGCTCCAGGCCGAAGGTGTTGGACTCCTCGACGGTGATGACACCGTCCTTGCCGACCTTGTCCATGGCCTCGGCGATGAGCTCGCCGACCTGCTGGTCCTGGGCCGAGAGCGCGGCGACGGCGGCGATGTCGGACTTGTCCTCGATCGGGCGCGCGGTGGCGAGCAGCTCGTCGGAGACGGCCTTGACGGCGGCGTCGATCCCCTTCTTGAGGGAGGACGGCGAGGCGCCGGCGGCGACGTTGCGCAGACCCTCGCGGACGAGCGCCTGGGCGAGCACGGTGGCGGTGGTGGTGCCGTCACCCGCGATGTCGTTGGTCTTGGTCGCCACCTCCTTGACGAGCTGGGCGCCGAGGTTCTCGTACGGGTCGTCGATCTCGACCTCGCGGGCGATCGTGACACCGTCGTTGGTGATGGTGGGGGCGCCGAACTTCTTGTCGATGACGACGTTGCGGCCCTTGGGGCCGATCGTCACCTTCACCGTGTCGGCAAGCTTGTTGACGCCGCGCTCAAGGGCGCGACGGGCGTCCTCGTCGAACTTCAGGATCTTCGCCATGGGAGCGGTTCAGCCCTCTCGGAAATCGTGTGGGAAAAGCGAACCGCGCCCCTGGACGCCCGTGGAATCAGGGGGTCAGGGGCGCGGTTTCACAGCAGGTACGTCGTCTTACTTCTCGATGATCGCGAGCACGTCGCGGGCCGAGAGGACGAGGTACTCGTCGCCGTTGTACTTCACCTCGGTGCCGCCGTACTTGCTGTAGAGCACGACGTCGCCGACCTTCACGTCGAGCGGCAGGCGCTCGCCGTTCTCGAAGCGGCCCGGGCCCACGGCGAGGACGGCGCCCTCCTGGGGCTTCTCCTTCGCGGTGTCCGGGATGACCAGGCCGGAGGCCGTGGTCTGCTCGGCGTCGAGCGGCTGGACCACGATGCGGTCCTCAAGCGGCTTGATGGCAACCTTGGAGCTGGCGGTCGTCACGATCCGACCTCCCCCTTCGGAGATCTCGCGGGGTTAACTGTCTGGGGTCGCGACCAGCCGGATCCGTCGTCGCGGGTGCCGGACCTGCCCGTCGCTGTTCTGGCACTCTCCTGCGGGGAGTGCCAGAGCCGAGACTATGACCGCGATTAGCACTCGGTCAAGCGGAGTGCCAATTCCTCACTCCGTGGCGGCCTCCGCGCGGACGGTTCCGCCGGCCGGACCGAGGTCGCCGACCCGCTCCACGGCCTTGCGGCCGAGGCGTTCGAGGGGGTCGACGGCGGAGGCGCAGCCGGTGAGGCCGAGGAGCAGGGCGGCGACCACCAGCGGCCGCAGGCGGCTCATACGTAGTCCTCCAGCCTGGCGACGGCGTAGCCCTTGGAGGTGATCACGTTCATCACCCGTCGGATCATGTCCGGCATGCTGCCCTTCCAGTCCTCCTTGCCGCGGAAGTGGGTGAGGACGATGTCGCCGGGGTGGAGGTCGCGGTCCCACTCCCGCCACTCCATGTGGTCGGGGAAGGCCTCGGAGGCCCAGAGCGGGACGGCCTTGACGCCGCAGGACCCGGCGGCGCGCAGGGTGTCCTCGTTGTAGTTGCCGTACGGCGGCCGGAAGAGCGCCGGGCGCTTGCCGTACTTCTTCTCGATGACGTCCTGCATCCCGCAGATCTCCCGCTTCTGGCGGGCGTAGGAGAGTCCGGGCAGGTACTTGTGGTGGAGGGTGTGGTTGTGGAGGCCGACCCCGCGCGGCTGGGACTTCTGCATCCTCGCGAAGTAGCCGTAGTCGTCGCTGACCACGTAGTCGCTGAGGAAGGCGCTGTACGGGATGTCCAGGTCGGCCATCATCCGGATGAGCGCGGGGTCCTTCTCGGCGCCGTCGTCGATCGTCAGGAAGACGATCTTCTCCTTGGTGGGGACGGTGGTGAAGACGGGCGGCAGGCCCTCGCCGTCGGTCTCGAAGCCCTTGCGGGTGGTGATTCTCGGTTTGGTCCCCGGCGGGGCGGGCGCTTCGAGCGGGGTGAGCTTGAGCCCCCATTTCCTCGCGGCGACGGCCCGGGCGGCCCGCCGTTTCGCCGACGCGGCCTTCTTCGCCGCGGCGAGCTCGGCGGCGGTCTGCCGGGCGGCCGCCTTGTCCGGGGCCTGCTGGCCGGCGGCGGGGGCGCCGCCGGTGCCCGTCCCGGAGTCGTCGGGGCCGCCGGAGCAGGCGGCGGTGGAGGTGAGCGCGGCGACGAGGAGCGCGGCCCCCAGGGCACGGCGCGAGCCACCCTTTGTCATCATTTCTTCCTTTTGTCGTACGAGCTGTATGGCGCCGCATCCTGTCAGCGCGACCCGCCCTTCCGGCCGCGACACCGCCGTACCGGCCCCACCGTCCCCCACCCGGCCCACAGGGAGAATGGGACGGTGACCGACCTCGCCGCCTTCGCCGCCCTGCTCGCCCCCGAGGGCCAGACGCTCCTCGCCGCCCTGCGCGACTACGACCCCGCCCAGGAGCTGGCGGTCGCCTCCCGGCTGCGCCGCGACCACCCCGCCGAGCTGGTCTCGGCCGCCCTCGGGCAGGCCCGGCTGCGGCAGCGCGCGGTGGCGAAGTTCGGCGCCGAGGACGCCTTCCGCATGTACTTCACGCCGAACGGCGTCGAGCAGTCGACCCGGGCGACCGTCGGCGCCTACCGCGCGGCCCGCCTCAAGGCCCTCGGCGTCCGCTCGGTCGCCGACCTCTGCTCCGGCATCGGCGGCGACGCGCTCGCGCTCGCCCGCGCCGGCATCTCCGTGCTCGCCGTCGACCGCGATCCGCTCACCGCCGAGGTCGCCCGCGCCAACGCCGCCGCGCTCGGCATCGCGGACCTGGTCGAGGTCCGCTGCGCCGACGTCACCGAGATCGACACCAGCCCCTACGACGCCGTCTTCGTCGACCCCGCCCGGCGCGGCGGCCGGGGCAGGATCTTCGACCCGGAGGCCTACTCGCCGCCGCTCTCCTGGGCGATGGAGGCCGCCCGCAAGGCCCCGCACGCGGCCCTGAAGATCGCCCCCGGCATCCCCCACGAGACCGTCCCGGCCGAGGCCGAGGCCGAGTGGATCTCGGACGGCGGCGACGTGAAGGAGGCCATCCTCTGGTTCGGCACGGAGCCGGGCGCGCGCCGCGCCACCCTGCTGCCCTCCGGCGCGAGCCTCGCCGGCCGGGGCCTGCCCGACCCGGCGGTCCGCCCCGTCGGCCGGTACCTCTACGAGCCGGACGGCGCCGTCATCCGCGCCCATCTGGTCGCCGAGGTCGCCGAGGAGCTGTCCGGGGGGCTGATCGACGGGACGATCGCCTACGTCACCGCCGACACCCTCACCCCCACCCCGTACGCCTCCGCGTACGAGATCACCGACGAACTCCCCTTCAACCTCAAGAAGCTGAAGGCCCTGCTGCGCGAACGCGAGGTCGGCACCCTGACGGTGAAGAAGCGCGGCTCCGCCGTCGAGCCCGAGGAGATCCGCCGGAAGGTGAAGCCCAAGGGCCCCCACTCCGCGACGGTCCTGCTCACACGTGTCGCGGGGGCCCCGACGATGCTGATCGGCCACCCGGCCGGGCCGGCCCGACCCTGAGCGCCATCCGGTAGTGCCCGACGGCCTTGAAGAGCCCGATCAGGCCGTTGATCCAGAAGATGAGCGCGACGCCCATGCCGTACGCGACGAGCCCGCGGCCGTCCGCCGGGTCCGCCCCGGCGGGCACGGCGAAGCCCAGCCACAGCCCGAGGCCGCAGAGGACGGCGGAGAGCACCATCCAGCAGGCGCTCGCGACGGGCGCGCGCAGCCGCGCGTCCGTCGGCCCGTGCCGGTCCAGGGCCGCCCAGCGCACCAGCCGTTCGCGCACCACGCGGTCGCGGCGCACCCCGCGCACCACGAGCCAGACGCCCGGCACCATCACCCCGACGCCGAGGACGGAGACGACCAGCCCGACGAAGAAGGCGATCGGGTCGAGGATCGCCCCGACACCGAGGCCGACGAGCGTCACGCCCACCATGCCCCAGCCCAGCTGGAGCACCAGCACCGCGCCGGCGAACAGCGCGAACCGACCCCCGCCGAGCAGCCGTCGCCCCAGCGCGTCGAGCGCCAGCGCCCGGTCGGCGAGCCGCGCGTCCCGGTCGGGCCAGCTCCGCAGCTCGACGGGCGGGGGCGGCGGGGGCAGGGGTACGCGCGAAACCATGCCGAGCAGCCTACGACGCGTCTCCGGACGGGAGTTCGGCCGCCCGCACCCGCAGCAGCGCCCGCTCGCTCTCGTTCCGGGTGAGCTCCGCGGCCCGCGCGAACTCCGCCCGCGCCTCCGCTCCGCGGCCCAGCCGGGCCAGCAGGTCGCCGCGGACGCTCGGCAGCAGGTGGTAGCGGGCCAGGGCCGGTTCGGCGGCGAGCGCGTCGACGAGGGGGAGCGCCGCGGCCGGTCCCTCGGCCATCGAGACGGCCACCGCCCGGTTCAGCTCGACCACCGGTGACGGGGCCAGCTCCCGCAGCCGCCCGTACAGCGCGGCGATCATCGCCCAGTCCGTCTCCTCGTAGGAGGCGGCCCTCGCGTGGCAGGCGGCGATGGCCGCCTGGAGGGCGTACGGGCCGTAGGAGCGCCCGTCGCCGGCGCGGGCGAGGGCGGCGTAGCCCCGCCGGACGAGGAGGCGGTTCCAGCGGCGCCGGTCCTGCTCGGCGAGGAGCACCGGCCGGCCGTCGGGACCGGTGCGGGCGGGGGTGCGGGAGCCCTGGAGTTCGAGGAGGGCGGCGAGGCCGTGGACCTCGCTCTCGCCCGGCATGAGGACGGCGAGCCCCCTGGCCAGGCGGAGCGCGTCCTCGCAGAGCCCGGGGCGCAGCAGGTCGTCGCCGGCGGTGGCCGCGTACCCCTCGTTGAAGACGAGGTAGACGACCTCCAGGACGGAGCCGAGCCGGACCGCCCGCTCCTCTCCGTACGGCACCTCGAACTCCACGCCCGCCTTCGCGAGCGTCCGCTTGGCGCGGGTGATCCGGGCCGCGACGGTGGGCTCCGGGACGAGGAAGGCGCGGGCGATCTCGTCCGTCCGCAGCCCGCCGACGAGCCGCAGGGTGAGCGCCGCGCGGGCGTCGGCGGAGAGCACCGGGTGGCAGGTGGTGAAGACGAGCCGGAGCACGTCGTCGTCGATGTCGCCGGGGCCGGAGGGCTCGGGGTCGTACGCCTCCTCGGGGAGCGTCCGGCCGACCTCGGCGAGCTTGCGCGCGTACGTCTCGCGGCGCCGCACGAGGTCGACGGCGCGGTGCTTGGCGGTGGCCGTCAGCCAGGCGCCCGGGTTGTCCGGGACGCCCGACCGGGGCCACTGCTCCAGGGCGGCGACGAGCGCGTCCTGGGCGATCTCCTCGGCGACGCCGACGTCCCGGACGATCCGCGCCACCGTGGCGATGATCCGCGCCGACTCCATCCGGAAGACCGTCTCCAGCGTGCTCTCCACCGTCACGCGTCACATGAGAGCACGGCCCGGGTCAGCCTTCCGGCATCTCCTCGACCTCGCGGACCTCCAGGCCGACCTTCCAGTGCGGCGGGTGGACGGCGAGGAACCGCTTGCCCCACTCGACGGCCTCGGCCATGTCCTTGCACTGGAGCATCGCGTAACCGCCGACGACCTCCTTGGTCTCGGTGAAGGGGCCGTCGGTGAAGGACAGCTTCCCGTCCGACCAGGTGATCCGGGTGGCCTCGGCGGTCGGCTTCAGCCCGGCGGTGTCCACCATGGCGCCGGCCTTGGTGATCTCCTCGAAGAGGGCGCCCATGCGCTGCTCGAAGCCGGGGTCGGCGCTCTCCATGTCGATGGTGTTCTCCTCGATGCGGACGAGGGAGAGGAAGCGGGGCATGGTGACTCCTCGGTGGTGCGGTGGCGGGGCCGTTCCCCGCCTCACACCTCTACGTCGAACGGGCCGGGCCCGCATCGACACCGCGCCGGGGGAAGTTCTAGACGTAGTCCTCCAGGCGGGCCACCGTGAAGCCCTGCTCCTGGATCTTGCGCAGCATCGTCGCCGTCATCTCGGTCATCGTGCGGCCCTTGAGCTCGCCGGGGCCGCGGAAGTGGGCGAGGACGATGTCGCCGGGGCGGAGCTTCCGGTCGCCGCGCTGGTACTGCATGTTCTTGATCTGCATGGACTCGCGCCAGAGGACGATGGCGTCGACCCCGCAGGTGCCCGCGGCGGCGCGGGTGGCCTCGTTCCAGTTGCCGAAGGGGGGCCGGAAGAGGCGCGGGGCGGTGCCGTAGCGCTCGCGCAGCTTCCGCTGCTGGCCGCATATCTCGCGGCGCTGGGCGTCCGGGGAGAGGGTGCGCAGGTCGGGGTGGGTGAGGGTGTGGTTGGCGACGCCGTGGCCCTGGGCGACGAGCGGCTCGAAGTAGCCGTAGTCCCCGCTGATCACCGAGTCGGTGAGGAACATCGTGAAGGGGACGTCGAGCTCGTCCATCATCCGCACGAACGCGGGGTCCTTCTCGGCCCCGTCGTCGATGGTGAGGAAGACGACCTTGTCGGTGGTCGGGACGTCGCTGATCACCGGGACCGGGCCGCCCGGCGTCCGCTTCACCGGCTTGACCGCGGGCGGGGCGGGCGGCGCGGGGAGCGGCTTGATCCCCCACTTGCGGTACGCGGCCGCCCGGGCCGCCCCGGGGGCGGGCGCCGGTTCGGGGGCGGCGGCGGTCTTCGAGGGGGCCGCCGGCACCGGGGCGGCCGCCGGGGCCGGGGTCCCGGCCGTGCAGCCCGTCATCAGGAGGGTCACTGCGGTCAGCGCCGCCCACACCGCGATCGACTTCTTCACGGGCTGTGGGATGCCCGATCGGCTCGAAAGGTTGCCCGATCGTCGAACTGTTCGCCTATTCGACCGCTTCGAAGCGCCAGCGATGGACCGGCCGGGTGATCAGCCCGGCGTCCGGCTCCGGCAGCTCGGGCAGCTCGGCGTCGAGCGTCTCCGCCTCCCACCAGGTGAGGACGAGGACCCGGTCCTGGGGGGCGCGGAAGACCTCCCGGCGGAGCGGCTCGCGCGCCAGGATCCGCGTCCGGGCCCACTCCAGGAGCTCGGGGCCCCGGCCCTGCACGGCCCGGGCCTCCCACATGAGCGTGACCCTCACGAGTACAGGTTCTCCTTGCTGACCTCGTGCACGTGGTCGTGATCGTGGGCGTGGGCGCCCGGCACGTGCGGGTCCGTCACCGGCAGCGAGGAGTCCGCCGACAGCTCCAGGTCGGAGGCGGCCCGGTTGCGGGCGACCATCTCCGCGCCGAGCGCGGCGACCATCGCGCCGTTGTCGGTGCACAGCCCCGGCCGGGGCACCCGGAGCCGGATCCCGGCCCGCTCGCAGCGCTCCTGGGCGAGGGCCCGGAGCCGCGAGTTCGCGGCGACGCCGCCGCCGATCATCAGGTGGTCGACGCCCTCGTCCTTGCAGGCACGGACCGCCTTGCGGGTGAGGACGTCGACGACGGCCTCCTGGAAAGAGGCGGCCACGTCCCGCACCGGCACCTCCTCGCCGGCCGCCCGCTTCGCCTCGATCCAGCGGGCCACGGCGGTCTTGAGACCGGAGAAGGAGAAGTCGTACGCGGGGTCCCTGGAGCCCGACAGGCCGCGCGGGAACGCGATGGCGGCCGGGTCGCCCTCCTTGGCGAGCCGGTCGATGACCGGACCGCCGGGGAAGCCCAGGTCGAGGACGCGGGCGATCTTGTCGAAGGCCTCGCCGGCCGCGTCGTCGATCGTCGCGCCCATCGGCCGCACGTCGGAGGTGATGTCGGCGGAGAGCAGCAGCGAGGAGTGGCCGCCGGAGACGAGCAGCGCCATCGTCGGCTCGGGCAGCTTGCCGTGCTCCAGCTGGTCGACGCAGATGTGCGAGGCCAGGTGGTTGACGCCGTAGAGCGGCTTGCCGAGCGCGTAGGCGTAGGCCTTGGCGGCGGAGACGCCGACGAGCAGGGCGCCCGCGAGACCGGGGCCCGCGGTGACCGCGATGCCGTCGAGGTCCTTGGCGGAGACGCCGGCGGTCTTCAGGGCCCGCTCGATCGTCGGGACCATCGCCTCCAGGTGGGCCCGGGAGGCGATCTCGGGCACGACGCCGCCGAAGCGGGCGTGGGTGTCGACGCTGGAGGCCACGGCGTCGGCGAGGAGGGTGGTGCCGTGGACGATGCCGACGCCGGTCTCGTCGCAGGAGGTCTCGATGCCGAGCACGAGGGGTTCGTCAGCAGCCATCAGATATCGGTCCCAGTTCCTTGAACAGTCAGTCGCATCACGAGCGCGTCGACGTTTCCCGGCTGGTAGTAGCCGCGCCGGAAGCCGATGGGCTCGAAGCCGAAGCGCTCGTACAGCTTCTGCGCCCGGGTGTTGTCCACGCGCACTTCGAGCAGGACCTCGTCGCACTCGAAGGCGGTGGCGTGCTGGAGGAGGTCGGTGAGGAGCCGGGCGCCGAGCCCGGTGCCCCACTGCTCGCGGGCGACGGCGATGGTCTGTACGTCCCCGAGGCCGCCGGCCGCCGCCAGGCCCGCGTACCCGGCGAGGCGCGGGGTGCCGTCCGGGGAGGTCTCCTCGGCGACGACGTACCGCCGGGTGGCCCGGGGCCCGCGCGCGTGCGCCAGCTCGGACCAGAACATCCCCTCCGACCAGGCGTCCTCCGGGAAGAGCTCCGTCTCCAGGGCGAGCACCTCCGGCAGGTCCCACCAGCGCATCTCGCGCAGCACGGCCCCGCCGGTCACCGTGTCCTGCCCGGTCACCGCTGCCCCGCTCACTGGGGGGTGACCACCTTGTAGTTCTTCGGCACCTGCGCGTCGGGCCGCCGCAGGTACATCGGCGCCGGGTCGAGGAAGCCCTCGCCGCCGGCCGCGATCCGCTCCGCCGCGAGGGCGGCGAGCGCGCCGGCGGACTGGTGCTCGGGGCCCCGGGCGTCGGGGAAGGCGTCCGGGTAGAGCAGGGCGCCCGCGCCGACCACCGGCAGGCCGGCGAGCCGCTCGGCGATGTCGGCGGGCCGGTCGACGGAGGCGTCGGTGACCCGGGTGCGGGCGTCGTCGTACCGCGCCCAGTAGACCTCCTTGCGGCGGGCGTCGGTCGCCACCGCGAAGGGGCCCTCGACGCCGGAGGTGTACGCGAGGCCGTCGAGGGTGCACAGGCCGTGCACCGGCACTCCGCCGAGGGCGGAGGAGAAGGCGGCGGCCGTGACGAGCCCCACCCGCAGTCCGGTGTACGGGCCGGGGCCGACCCCGACCACGATCCCGGTCACCGCGTCGAGCGCGGCCCCGGCCTCCTTGAGCACCCGGTCGACAGCGGGGAGCAACAGCTCCCCGTGGCGGCGGGCGTCGACTCGGGTCGACTCGGCGACGACGGCCGTGCCGTCGTGCAGGGCGACGGTGACGGCGGGGGTGGCGGTATCCATGGCGAGCAACAGCACGCGAACAGCCTACGGCGCCATGGGCGGGCGATGCGGCGCGCGGCCGCCCGGGGGCCCGGCTGCTACCGTCAGGCGCGACAGCTCGTCAGGCTCGGCACGTACGTACGAAGAGGTGGAGACGGTGGCAAGGAGCAGCTCGGGATTCGTGGCCGGGCTCACCGCGGCGGCCGTCGCCGCGGTCGCCTTCCTCGCCTACCAGGCGTCGGCGAGCGTGCCCGCGGACCTCGCGGAGCCCTCGCGGACCCCCGGCTCGGTCGCCCCGTCGGCCTCGGCGTCGGCCGGGGCGAAGAAGCCGGCGAAGAACCCGCTGACGGTGCCGGGGGCCTCGGGCACGGGCGAGCGCGTGGTGTACGCGCTGAAGGACCGCCGGGTGTGGCTGGTCGACGAGAAGAACAAGGCCGTCCGTACGTTCACGGTGGCGCCGAGCTCGGTGAGCCCGGAGCCGGGGGCGTACGCGGTGACCTCGCGGTCCGGTTCGGTGCGCGGCTCCGACGGGGTGCAGATCGAGCACGTGGTCCGCTTCGCGACGGTCCAGGACGTGACGGTCGGCTTCAGCGCCGCGGTGGACGGCTCGATGCCCGCGCCCGACCCGTCGAGGAAGACCGGCGGCATCCGGATGAAGCGGGCGGACGGCGACGCGATGTGGACCTTCGCGTCGATCGGCGCGAAGGTCGTCGTCGTCTCCTGACGCCCGCCCCACCCGTACGGATTACGCGGCCTCGTCCCTGAGGTCCGGTTCCGGCTGCTCCGCCGCGGGCGCGAGCTCGCGTCCCGGCGGCGTCGAGACGGCGGTGGCCGCGGCGCAGGAGGCCAGCAGCTCGCTCATCGAGACGCGCTCCTCGGCGGTGCGGTCGTCGCGCTCCGGCATCTGCGTCGCCATGCATGCCTCCCGTAGGTTAGGTTCACCTAACCAGCTCGTGCATCCATGTCACCACGGCACGCGGCGGCGGCGCAACATTTTCCCGACATGCTGTCGGAACCTACGTATCCCTCACAGCGAGCCGAGGTCCTCCCCGGTCCATCGCCCGCCGATCCCGCGCAGCACGACCGTGCGCCGGTCGTCGTCGGTGTCGCCGGTGACGCGGTGGATGAGGACGTGCAGCCGGTCGTCGGTCAGCTCCTCGACCTTGCCGTCGCCCCACTCCACGACCACCACGGACTCGGGCAGCGAGACGTCGAGGTCCAGGTCCTCCATCTCGTCGAGCCCGCCGCCGAGCCGGTAGGCGTCCACGTGGACCAGGGCCGGGCCGCCGACGAGCGAGGGGTGGACGCGGGCGATGACGAAGGTCGGCGAGGTGACCGCGCCGCGCACGCCCAGGCCCTCGCCGAGGCCGCGGGTCATCGTGGTCTTCCCGGCGCCCAGCTCGCCGGTGAGCATGACGAGGTCGCCGGGGCGGAGGAGTTTCGCGAGCCGGCGGCCGAGCTCCTGCATGCGCTCGGGGGAGTCGACGGAGACGGTGGCGCCGGAGACGGGCGGGTGCGGTGCTTCCATGCCCGCCAACCTATCCGTTGTCCGGGTCCTCCCCGGAGTCCGACGGGACCGCCCCGGCCCGCGCCAGGAGGCGGACGAGCGCGCCGGTGACGGCGGCGGGCCGCTCCAGCATCACCAGGTGGCCGGCGTCGGGGACGACGACGGCTTCGGCGCCGGGCAGCTCGGCGGCGATGGCCTCGGTGTGCGAGGCGGGGGTGACGAGGTCCCGGTCGCCGGCGAGGGCCAGCGCCGGCAGCCCGCGGAAGACGGCGAGTGCCTCCCGTTTGTCGTGCTCGCCGAAGGCCGGGTAGAACGAGGCGACCACGTCGACGGGGGTCGACTCGATCATCCGCTCGGCGAAGCGCACGACGGCCGGATCGACGTCCCCGGAGGCGAAGGAGTACTTCTTCACCAGCCCGGCGAAGAGGTCGGCGGTGGCCCGCCGCCCCTTCTCGACCAGCTCCGTCTGCGAGCCGAGCGCCCGCAGCACCCCGGGCAGGACCTTGCGGACCGCGTTGACGCCGGCGAGCGGCAGCCCGTACGAGACCTCCTCCAGCCGTCCCGAGGAGGTGCCGACGAGGGCGATGCCGACGACCCGGTCCCGGACCAGCTCCGGATACCGCTCGGCGAGCGCCATCACCGTCATCCCGCCCATCGAGTGCCCGACGAGCACGAGCGGCCCCTCGGGCGCGGCGGCGTCGATGACGGCCTTGAGGTCACGGCCGAGCAGGTCGATGGTGACCGGCCCGTCCTCGCCGCGCCCCGAACGGCCGTGCCCCCGCTGGTCCCAGAAGACGGTGCGGACCCGGCCGCGCAGCGCGGCCCGCTGGTAGTGCCAGGAGTCCTGGTTCAGGCAGAAGCCGTGCGAGAAGACGACGGTGACGGCCCCGGGGCCCCCGGTGGTCCCGTCCGTCTCACCCGCCTCGTCCGTCTCGTCCGTCTCGTACGCGAGGGTCGTGCCGTCGTCGGCGAGCGCCCGGTCCGGCGTGCCGCGCAGGGCGCCGTACGGGCCGGTGGCGTCCAGGGCGAGCCGGGCCTTCCGGCGTACCGAGCGGCTCACGGTCAGCCGCTCCACGGCCACGCCCGCCGCCGCGCCCGCCGCGAGCACGCCCAGCGCGGCCCCGGCCAGGCCGGCGCGCCGCCAGCCGCCCCCGGTCCCCTCCCCCACGGCCGGCTACTCCCCCACGTAGACGCGCGGCACCCGCGCGCCGATCCGGGTGACGATCTCGTACGCGATGGTGTCGGCGGCCTCCGCCCAGTCCTGGGCCGTCGGCTCGCCGTGCTCGCCGGAACCGAAGAGGACGGCCTCGGTGCCGGGCGCGGGCCGGTCGCCGCCGAGGTCGACCACGAACTGGTCCATGGCGACCCGCCCGGCGACCGTGCGGATCTTGCCGTCGACGAGGACCGGCCCCCTGCCCGAGGCGTGCCGGGGGACGCCGTCGGCGTAGCCCACCGGGACCAGGCCGAGGGTGGTCTCGCCGCCGGTGACGTAGTGGTGCCCGTAGGAGACGCCGTGGCCGGCCGGGACCTCCTTCACCAGGGCGACGCTCGCCTTCAGCGACATCACCGGGCGCAGGCCCAGCTCGGCGGAGGTGCCCAGCTCGGGCGCGGGCGAGACGCCGTACATCGCGATGCCGGGCCGGACCAGGTCGAAGTGGGTCTCGGGCAGGGTGAGGGTGGCCGGCGAGTTGGCGAGGTGCCGGACCTCGGGCTCGATCCCCGCCTTCTCCGCGTAGTCGAGCATCGAGCGGAAGACGTCGAGCTGGGCGGCGATGGAGGGGTGGCCCGGTTCGTCCGCGCAGGCGAGGTGCGACCAGAGGCCGGTGACCTTGACCAGCCCCTCCTTCTCGGCCTTCAGGGCCTCGGCGACGAGCGCCGGCCAGTCGGCGGGCTGGCAGCCGTTGCGGCCGAGGCCGGTGTCGGCCTTGAGCTGGACGCGGGCCGTGCCGCCGGTGCGGCGGGCGGCGGCGGTGACCTCGTCGAGGGCCCACCGGCCGCTCACCGCCATGTCGAGCCCGGCCTCGATGCCGGCGTCCCACGGGTCGCCGGGCGTCCACAGCCAGCACAGCACCGGGACGCCGGTGATCCCGGCGGCACGCAGCGCCAGCGCCTCCTGCGGGGTGGCCGTGCCGAGCCACTCCGCGCCCGCGTCGAGGGCGGCGCGGGCGCAGCGCACGGCGCCGTGTCCGTACGCGTCGGCCTTGACCACGGCCATGACCCGGACGTGGGGGGCGACGCGGGCGCGCAGCGCGCGGACGTTGGCGCGCAGCGCCCCGAGGTCGATCTCGGCGCGGGCTCGGCGGGGCGGGAGTGCTGTCTCAGTCATCGCGCCCAGTCTCTCAGGTGGTCACCGCCCCGGCCGCTTGCCCCAGATGTAGACCCGGTCACCCTTGCGGAGGACGGACCACAGCCTCTCCGCGTTCCGGTAGCTCAGGTTCACGCAGCCCCGGCTTCCGGTGGGGGTGGCGATGGCCCCGTAGACGCCGTGGAAGGCCTGGCCGCCGTCGAAGAACTGGGAGAACGGCATCGGCGTGTCGTAGATGGTCGACCAGTGGTCCTTGTGGCGCCAGTAGACGGAGTGCCAGCCGGTGCGGGTGCGGTAGCCGGCCCGGCCGCTGCGGACGTTGACCACGGCGTACGTGATCTTCTTCCCCTTCTGCACCCACATCAGCTCGCGGTCCAGGTCGACGCAGGCGACCGGGTAGGAGCGGACGGGGCACTTCCGGGCGGCGTTGGGGTTCTTGCGGGCGGCGAGGAGTTCGGCGCGGGCCCAGGTGACGGGGCCGGCGTAGCCGCTGGCCGGCTTGATCTTCTGCTGGGTCTGGAAGGCGCGGATGGCCCTGCAGTCGGCGGCGGACTGCTTCCCGTCGGCCTTCAGCCCCAGCAGCCGCTCGACCCGCCGCTGGTACGTCCCCGTCCGGGAGGTGCAGGCGGCCTTGGTGGCGTTGCGCGGGAGGTACTCGACGAGTTCGTCGACCTCCTCCTCCGGTTCGGGGACGGGGATGTCGCCGTCGGGGGCGACCGGCGGCAGGACCTGGTCGAGGGTGTCCATCGGGTACTCGGGGCGGCCGGCACCGGCGATCCCGGGGACGAGGACCTCGGACTCGGGTTCCTCCGCGGACGAGGACGCGGGGGCGGCGGCGGCCAGCAGGGCGGCGGCGAGCAGCGGCGGCAGGATGCGGTTTCTCCATCGGATCACCCGCCCATCCGACCCGTCCGGGACCGGCCCGGCACGCGCTGACCCCCGCCCGGAGCAACGGGGTTGGGCCGACCGGCGGCGCGCCGGGGTCAGGGTTCCCGCACGTCCCGCCAGGCGGCCGGGAGCGCCCCGGCCACCTCCGTCGCGGTGATCGGGCCGCTGCCGCCCGCCGCCCGGCGGGCGGCGAGTCCGTGCAGGTAGGCGGCGCAGGAGGCGGCGTCGACGGCGTCGAGACCGGCGGCGAGGAGGGAGCCGGCCAGACCGGAGAGGACGTCGCCGGAGCCGGCGGTGGCGAGCCAGGGGGTGCCGGTCGGGTTGACCCGGACCGGGCCGGTGCCGCCGGGCCCGCAGACCAGGGTGGTGGAGCCCTTCAGGAGGACGGTGGCGCCGTAGCGGGCGGCGAGTTCGCGGACCGCGGCGAGCCGCCGGGCCTCCACGTCCGCCCGGTCGGTGCCGAGCAGGGCCGCCGCCTCGCCGGCGTGCGGGGTGAGCAGGGTGGGCGCGGACCGCTCCCGTACGGCGTCGGGGTCGAGGGCGCGCAGTCCGTCGGCGTCGACGAGGACGGGCACCCCGGAGGCGAGGGCCCCGGCGACGGCGACCCCGGTGCCGGGCCCGTCGCCGAGGCCGGGGCCGACGACCCAGGCCTGGACGCGGCCGGCCTTGTCCGGCGGCCCCGCGTGCACCAGGGTCTCCGGGTGGGCGGCGATCACCGCCTCGCGCGCGGGGCCCACGTACCGCACGGCCCCGGCGCCGCCGCGCAGGGCGCCCGCGACGGCGAGGACGGCGGCGCCGGGGTAGCGGGCGGAGCCGGCGACGACACCGAGGACGCCCCGCCGGTACTTGTCGCTCTCCGCGCCGGGTTCGGGCAGCATCCGGGCCACGTCCCGGTGCTGGAGCGCCTCGGCGTCGGGCACGGACGGGAGGGTGGCGGCGAGGCCGATGTCCACCAGCCGCAGCGCGCCCGCGTACTCCCGCGCCGGGTCGACGAGCAGCCCGGGCTTGTACGTGCCGAAGGTGACGGTCGCGTCGGCGCGCAGGGCCTCCCCGGCGACCTCGCCGGTGTCGGCGTCGACGCCGCTGGGCAGGTCGACGGCGACGACGACCGCGTCGGAGCCGCGGGCGGCACGGGCGACGGGCACGGCGTCGGGGCGCAGTCCGCCGAGCCCGCCGATGCCGGTGATGCCGTCGAGGACCAGGTCGGCGGCGGCCAGCGCCTCGTACGGGTCCTCGGTGACCCGGCCGCCGGCCGCCCGGAGCGCGGCGAGTCCGGCGCCGTGGGCGCGGGCGCCGAGCAGCACGGCGGTGACCCCGGCGCCGCGCCGGGCGAGCCGGGCGCCGGCGTAGAGGGCGTCGCCGCCGTTGTCGCCGCTGCCGACGAGGAGGACGACCCGGGACCCGTACACCCGTCCCCCGCCCAGCAGCGAGCAGCAGGCGGCGGCGAGTCCGGCGGCGGCCCGCTGCATCAGCGCGCCCTCGGGCAGCCGCGCCATCAGCTCGGCCTCGGCGGCCCGGACGGTCTCCACGTGGTGAGCGGTACGCATGGGCAGCAGTCTGCCCCAGGAACGGGGACCCCGCCCGGAGGGCCGGGCGCGCCGCCTCCCAAGCTCCGTCCGGAAGGCGCGGGTTGACGCCCCCTCACCCTCCAACTTAGGTTTGCCTTACCTAACCAACCCTGCCTCGGAAGGCCGGCTTCGCCATGCGCACCCGCACCCGTACCGCCCTCACCTCCGCCCTCGCCCTCGCCTCCGCGAGCGCCCTCACCCTCGGTCTCGCCTCCTCGGCCTCCGCCGCGACCGCCGGCCGCACCGTGACCGACGGCACCCGCTCCTACACCCTCTCCCTCACCGCCCCCGGCACCGCCGCGGCGACCGGCGCCAACGTCACGGTCACCGGCTCCGGCTACAACCCCGACCAGGGCGTCTACGTCGGCCTCTGCGCCATACCCGCGGGGGTGAACACGGCCGACCCGGCCACCTGGAACAGCAAGCCCACCCCCTGCCTCGGCGGCCAGGACGAGACCGGCACCACCGGCGCCTCCCACTGGGTGAACAGCGACTGGTACTGGATGTCCCCGTCCAACTCCTCCCCCTTCACCGAGGCCGGCGGCCTCGGCTCCTTCTCCGTCCAGATCCACGTCAAGGCGCAGCTCTCCTCCACCGTCACCTGCGGCCAGTCGGGCGTGACCTGCGCGATCGTCACCCGCGCCGACCACTTCGACAGCTCCGACCGCAAGTACGACGTCTACGTCCCGGTGACCTTCCAGTGAGAACGGCCCTTCTGACGGCCGCCGCCGCGCTCGCCCTCACGGGCACGGCGGCGGCCGCCCCCGCCCCCACGGGGCCCCGCCACGAGACGCTCCGCACGATCACCCCGCCGACCGGCGCCGCCCTCGACGCCGAGGTCGACCCGGCCGCCGACCGCCTCTACGTGAGCAGCAGCGACGGCACCGCGCACCACCTCACCGTGTACGACACGGCCACCGGCGCGCCCGTCGGCGACCCGGTGCCGCTGCCCGCCCCGGCGACCGTCCTCGCGCTCGGCCCCGGCGGCGTCCTCCACCTCGGGCTCTCCACCCGGATCGCCGCCTACGACCCGGCGACCCGCACCCTCACCGACGACCGCATCCCGGTCGGCGGCAGCGTCACCCTCCTCGCCGCCGACCCCTCCCAGGGCCGGCTGTACGTCGGCGACCAGGCCGCGAAATCGGTGACGGTCTACTCCACGGCCACCGGCGCGGCCGTCGGCGACCCGGTCGTCCTCCCCTTCCACCCGGCCGGACTCGCCGTGGACACCACCCACCACACCGGTTACGCCACCTACGTCGGCGGCGCCGTGGAGAACGGCACGGTCGTCTACAAGAACGTGCTCAACGCCGTCGACGGCACCACCGGCCGCCTCACCGGCACCATCGGCCTCGGCACCACCGCCCTCGGCTCCATGGGCGTCACCGTCGACCCGACCACCCGCACCGGCTACGTCGCCAACCTGGCGGCCGGCACGGTCTCGGTCGTCGACCTGGCGGCGGAACGCGTCACCGGCACGCTCCCGGTCCCCGGCAACCCGAAAGCCCTGGCGTACGACCCCGGCACCGCCACCCTCTACGCGGCACAGACCGGCACCTCGTCGGTCGCCGTCGTCACCCCGGCGGAGGCCGGGGTCACCGAGACCATCCCGACCGGCGAACGCCCGTCCGCCCTCGCCCTGGACGCCGAGGACCACACGCTCTACACCGTGGCGGGCGGCACGGTCGCCCAGACGGTACGCCGCCCCCCGCCCGAGCCCACCCCGACACCGACACCGACACCGACACCGACCCCTACGCCGACACCGACCGGCGAACCGACCGGGGAGCCCACGGGCGAACCGACCGGAGAACCCACGGGCGAGCCCACCGGACAACCGACCGAAGAGCCCACCGGCCCGCCCTCGCCCACCCCGACCGGCACGTCGGAACCGACCCCGGTCCCGACCGGCACCCCGACCGGCACGGACCCGACCGGGACCGCCTCCCCGACGGCGGCCCCGGAGCCGGACGAGGGCCCGGGGGGCGAGGGCTCCGTCCAGGGCGCCGGAACGGCCCCCTGGACCACCGGCTCGACCACGGGCACGGGTTCGACCACCGGCACGGCCAACGGCACGGGCTCGACCACCGGCACGGCCCTCGCCTCCACCGGCGGCGGCCGCACCCTCCCCCTCACCGTCGCGGCCGTCGCCTTCGCCGCCCTGGGCGGCACCGCGATCGCCCTGGCCAGGCGGCGCCGGCGCACCGAGGAGGGACCGACCCCCTAGCCGGGGCACCGACCCCGCGCGCGGCACTCGCATCCACCGCCGGCCCTGGCAGCCGCGCGCGGCACGGCGCGGGGCCCGGCACCGCCTCCCCGCGGCCGGGCCCCGCTCCCGTACCGCCCCGTGTCACCCCTCCGCGATCACCACCGCCGAGGCGACCCCGGCGTCATGGCTCAGCGAGAGGTGCCAGTGCCGCACGCCCAGTTCGGCCGCGCGGGCCGCGACCGTGCCGCTGACCCGCAGCCGGGGCCGGCCGGTGGACTCGACGTACACCTCGGCGTCCGTCCAGAGCAGGTTGCCCGGCGCGCCGAGCGCCTTGGCCACGGCCTCCTTCGCGGCGAAGCGCGCCGCGAGGGAGGCGGGTCCCCGGCGCTCGCCGCTCGGCAGGAGCAGCTCCTCCCGTACGAAGAGCCGCTCCAGCAGCGCCGGCGTCCGTTCCACCGACGCGGCGAACCGTTCGATCTCCGCCACGTCGATCCCCACCCCGATGATCATTTCTCTCCTCACTCCACCGTCACGGACTTGGCCAGGTTGCGCGGCTGGTCCACCTCGTTGCCCCGCGCGGTGGCCAGCTCGCAGGCGAAGACCTGGAGCGGCACCGTGGAGACGAGCGGCTGCAGCAGCGTGGGCGTGGCGGGGACGCGGACGAGGTGGTCGGCGAAGGGGACGACGGCCTCGTCGCCCTCCTCCGCGATCACGATCGTCCGGGCGCCGCGGGCCCGGATCTCCTGGATGTTGGAGACGATCTTGTCGTGGAGGACCGAGCGCCCCTTGGGCGAGGGCACCACGACGACGACCGGCAGGTCCTCCTCGACGAGGGCGATCGGCCCGTGCTTCAGCTCGCCGGCCGCGAAGCCCTCGGCGTGCATGTACGCCAGCTCCTTCAGCTTCAGCGCGCCTTCGAGGGCCACCGGGTAGCCGACGTGCCGGCCGAGGAAGAGGATCGTGTCCTTGTGGGCGAGGGAGCGGGCGAGGGCCCGTACCGGCTCCATGGTCTCCAGGACCCGCTCGACCTCCTCGCCGATCCGCGCCAGTTCGCGGACGACGGCGTGGATCTCGTCGCCCCACTTGGTCCCGCGCACCTGGCCCAGGTACAGGGCGAGGAGGTAGCAGGCGACGAGCTGCGTGAGGAAGGCCTTCGTCGAGGCGACGGCGACCTCGGGCCCGGCGTGCGTGTACAGCACGGCGTCGGACTCCCGGGGGATGGTCGACCCGTTGGTGTTGCAGACGGCGAGGACCTTGGCGCCCTGTTCGCGGGCGTGCCGCAGCGCCATCAGGGTGTCCATGGTCTCGCCGGACTGGGAGATCGCGATGACGAGCGTCCGCTGCCCGAGGATCGGGTCCCGGTACCGGAACTCGCTGGCCAGCTCGACCTCGCACGGGATCCGGGTCCAGTGCTCGATGGCGTACTTGGCGATGAGCCCGGCGTGGAAGGCGGTGCCGCAGGCGATGATGACGACCTTGTCGGCCTCGCGGAGCACGGCGTCGGGGATCCGCACCTCGTCGAGGGTGAGCCGCCCGTTCGCGTCGATCCGCCCGAGGAGGGTGTCGGCGACGGCCTTCGGCTGCTCGGCGATCTCCTTGAGCATGAAGTGGTCGTAGCCGCCCTTCTCGGCGGCGGAGGCGTCCCAGTCGACGTGGAAGGCGCGGACCTCGGCCGGAGCGCCGTCGAAGTCGGTGACGGTGACCCCGTCCCGGGTCAGCTCGACGACCTGGTCCTGCCCGAGCTCGATGGCGGACCGGGTGTGCGCGATGAAGGCGGACACGTCGGAGGCGAGGAAGTTCTCCCCCTCCCCCACCCCGACGACGAGCGGCGAGTTCCGCCGCGCGCCGACGACCGCCTCGGGCTGGTCGGCGTGGACGGCGACGAGCGTGAAGGCCCCGTCGAGCCGCCGGCACACCAGCCGCATCGCCTCGGCCAGGTCACCGACGGAGGAGAACTCCTCGGCCAGCAGATGGGCGACGACCTCGGTGTCGGTCTCGGAGAGCAGCTCGTGCCCCCGCTCGGCCAGCTCCTCGCGCAGGGCGGCGAAGTTCTCGATGATCCCGTTGTGCACGACGGCGACCCGCCCCGCGTTGTCGAGATGCGGGTGGGCGTTGGCGTCCGTCGGCCCGCCGTGGGTCGCCCACCGCGTGTGCCCGATCCCCACCGATCCCCCGGCCAGCGGCCGGTCGACCAGCTCCTTCTCCAGGTTGACGAGCTTCCCCGCCTTCTTGGCGGCGGCCAGCCCCCCGTCCGCCAGCACGGCGACCCCGGCCGAGTCGTACCCCCGGTACTCCAGCCTCTTCAGCCCCGCGACGACCACATCGAGCGCCGACTGCCCACCGACGTATCCCACGATTCCGCACATGACGGCAGCCTACGGCCGAACCCGGCCCCCGGCCGGTACCCCGCACGGAGTCGGAGCCGCGGTCGTCAAGCGTGCGGTACGTGACCCACCCCACGGCCCACGCCCGGCGTGGACCCGGGACAATGGGCGCGTGATCACTTCGCCGCCACGAAGCGCCAACGCCAACGCCAACGGCAACGGAGCCGGGACCGGGGGTGGCCGCCGGACCCCCGAGGCGACCCCGTACCTCGACCTCACCCGGGCCGAGTGGAGCGCACTGCGCGACAAGACACCGCTCCCCCTCACCGCCGACGAGGTCGAGCGGCTCCAGGGTCTGGGAGACGTCATCGACCTCGACGAGGTGCGGGACGTGTACCTCCCGCTCTCCCGGCTGCTCAACCTGTACGTGCAGGCCACCAGCGGTCTCCGGGGGGCGCTGAACACCTTCCTCGGGGAGAGGGCGGAGCAGCGCGGGACGCCCTTCGTCATAGGGGTGGCCGGTTCGGTCGCGGTCGGGAAGTCGACCGTCGCCCGCCTCCTGGAGGCGCTCCTCGCCCGGTGGCCCGAGCACCCCCGGGTGCAGCGGATCACCACCGACGGCTTCCTCTACCCGATGGAGGAGCTGAAGGCGCGCGGGCTGATGTCGCGGAAGGGGTTCCCCGAGTCGTACGACCGGCGGGCGCTGACGCGGTTCGTCGCCGACGTGAAGGCGGGGAAGGACGAGGTCACCGCACCGGTCTACTCGCACCTCATCTACGACCGGGTGCCGGACGAGCAGCTCGTGGTGCGCCGGCCCGACATCCTGATCGTCGAGGGGCTGAACGTCCTCCAGCCGGCGCTGCCCGGCAAGGACGGGCGGACCCGGGTGGGTCTCGCCGACTACTTCGACTTCTCCGTGTACGTGGACGCGCGGGCGGAGGACATCGAGGGCTGGTACCTCAACCGCTTCCGGAAGCTGCGGGAGACCGCGTTCCAGGACCCGTCCTCGTACTTCCGCCGCTGGACGCAGGTCTCCGAGGAGGAGGCCCTGGACTACGCCCGCACGATGTGGCGGACCGTCAACAAGGTGAACCTGCTGGAGAACGTGGCGCCGACGCGCGGCCGGGCGACGCTCGTGGTCCGCAAGGGTCCCGACCACAAGGTGCAGCGCCTCAGCCTCCGCAAGCTCTGACCTCCGTAAGCTCGGGGGCATGCTGCACCTGCGGATGATCGTTCCCTCGGACCGTACCGAGGCCGTGGTCGGGCTGATCGGGTCGACGGTCGGCACCACCCACGTGGTGGTGCTGCCGGGGGCGGCCCGGGATCCGGCCGGGGACGTCGTGATGTGCGACGTCGCCCGCGAGGCGGGCGACGAACTCCTGCACGGACTGCGCGGGCTGAGGCTCGATCAGGACGGGTCGATCGCCGTCGAGAACATCGACCTGTCGATGTCGGAGCGGGCCGACGCGGCCGAGGAGGCCGCCCCCGGCGAGGGCGCGGACGCGGTGCTCTGGGAGCAGCTGGCGACCGCGACCCACGAGGAGTCGACGCTCTCCTTCACCTATCTGGCCTTCATGCTCCTGGCGACGATGATCGCCGCCTGCGGCGTGGTCCTGGACAACGCGATCCTGATCGTCGGCGCGATGGCGGTGGGCCCCGAGTTCGGGCCGCTCGCCGGGGTGTGCACGGCGATCGTGAAGCGGGCCCCGCGGCTCGCGGTCCGCTCGCTGCTGGCGCTGCTCATCGGCTTCCTCGCCGCGATCCTGGCGACGACCGTCTTCAGCCTCGTCATGGACCGGCTCGGGCTGTTCACCGTGGAGCAGCTGGACGCGGAACGCCCGCAGACCGCCTTCATCTGGCAGCCGGACCCGTTCTCCTTCGTGGTGGCGCTGCTCGCGGGCGCGGCCGGCACCCTCTCGCTGACCTCGTCGAAGGCGGGCGCCCTGGTGGGCGTGGCGATCTCGGTGACGACCGTGCCGGCGGCGGCGAACGCGGCGGTGGCGCTCAGCTACGGGGAGGTCGGCCAGACCTGGGGCTCGGTCCAGCAGCTGCTGCTCAACCTGCTGGGCATCATGCTGGCGGGGACCCTGACGCTGCTGGTGCAGAAGTGGCTGTGGGACACCCAGCGCGGCAAGGTGAAGCGCCGCCTGCGGAGGGGCTGACTCCCCGGGTACGGGAAGGGCCCCGCCGCACCGGAGTGCGCGGGGCCCTTCGCGTACCACCCGAAAGGCCTAGCCCAGCGCGGACTTCACCACGTCGGCGAGGCGCTGCGCGACCGAGCGGGCCTGCTCGATGTCGGCGGCCTCGACCATCACGCGGACCAGCGGCTCGGTGCCGGAGGAGCGGAGCAGCACGCGGCCGGTGGTGCCCAGCTCGCGCTCGGCGTCGGTGACGGCGGCGGCGAGCTCGCCGGAGGTGGTGACGCGGGACTTGTCGACGTCCTTGACGTTGATGAGGATCTGCGGCAGCCGCTCCATGACGGAGGCCAGCTCGGCGAGGGACTTGCCGGTGGCGGCGACCCGGGCGGCCAGCATGAGGCCGGTGAGGGTGCCGTCGCCGGTGGTCGCGTGGTCGAGGACGATCACGTGGCCGGACTGCTCGCCGCCGAGGGCGAAGCCGTGCTCCTTCATGGACTCCAGGACGTAACGGTCGCCGACCGCGGTCTGGACGAGGGTGAGGCCCTCGCGCTCCATGGCGAGCTTGAAGCCCAGGTTGGACATGACGGTGGCGACGACGGTGTCGCCGCGCAGGGTGCCGGCCTCGCGCATGGCGAGGGAGAGCACGGCGAGGATCTGGTCGCCGTCCACCTCCGCGCCGGTGTGGTCGACGGCGAGGCAGCGGTCGGCGTCGCCGTCGTGGGCGATGCCGAGGTCGGCGCCGTGCTCGATGACGGCGGCCTTCAGCAGCTCCAGGTGGGTGGAGCCGCAGCCGTCGTTGATGTTGAGGCCGTCCGGGGCGGCGCCGATGGTGACGACCTGGGCGCCGGCGCGGGTGAAGGCCTCGGGGGAGACCTGGGCGGCGGCGCCGTGGGCCTCGTCGAGGACGACCTTCAGTCCGTCGAGACGGTTGGGCAGCACGCCGAGGAGGTGGGAGACGTAGGTCTCGAAGCCCTCGTGGTAGTCGCGGACGCGGCCGACGCCGGCACCGGTCGGGCGGTCCCAGGGGGCGCCGGTGCGGTGCTCCTCGTAGACGGCCTCGATCTTGTCCTCGAGGTCGTCGGCGAGCTTGTGGCCGCCGCGGGCGAAGAACTTGATGCCGTTGTCGGGCATGGCGTTGTGACTGGCGGAGAGCATCACGCCGAGGTCGGCGCCGAGGACGCCGGTGAGGTGGGCGACGGCCGGGGTCGGGAGGACGCCGACACGCAGGACGTCGACACCGGCGCTGGCGAGGCCGGCGACGACCGCCGCCTCCAGGAACTCTCCGGACGCCCGCGGGTCCCGTCCGACCACGGCCGTCGGCCGATGGCCTTCGAAGGTCCCGGCTTCGGCGAGCACGTGTGCCGCCGCGACCGACAGACCGAGCGCGAGCTCCGCCGTCAGATCCGCGTTGGCAACGCCGCGTACGCCGTCGGTGCCGAAGAGTCGTCCCACAGCTGTCCTCCGAAAATGCGTGCCCAAGACTGAAAAGTGAAGAAGGTTAAGAAAAAACGTACGCCCCGACGGCACGCGCAGTGCGCCGGGGCGTACGTACAAGCAGTGCGGCAGGCGATTAACGCTTGCTGTACTGCGGAGCCTTACGGGCCTTCTTGAGACCGGCCTTCTTCCGCTCGACCGCGCGGTCGTCACGGGAGAGGAAGCCGGCCTTCTTCAGCGCCGGGCGGTTGTTCTCGACGTCGGCCTCGTTGAGGGCACGGGCCACGCCGAGGCGCAGGGCGCCGGCCTGGCCGGAGACACCGCCACCCGCGATGCGGGCGATGACGTCGTAGCGGTTGTCGAGCTCGAGCACCTTGAAGGGCTCGTTGACTTCCTGCTGGTGGACCTTGTTCGGGAAGTAGTCCTCGAGCGTACGCCCGTTGATCTTCCACTTGCCGGTGCCCGGGACGATCCGGACGCGGGCGATGGCGTTCTTGCGACGGCCCAGGCCGGCGGCCGGCTGCGGGTCGCCGAAGCGGGACGCGAGGGACTCGGAGGTGTAGTCACCCTCGACGATCTCGGTCTCGGTGGTGTACTCCTCGACGCCCTCGAACTCGTCGACGGGGGTCTCGGGGGTGGTCTCGGCCACGATGCTCCTCAGATTTCTTTCGTTCTTAGGGGGTGTGGCCGGAACTACTGCGCGACCTGGGTGATCTCGAACGGGACCGGCTGCTGGGCAGCGTGCGGGTGGTTCTCGCCCGCGTAGACCTTCAGCTTCGAGAGCATCTGACGGCCCAGGGTGTTCTTGGGGATCATGCCCTTGATGGCCTTCTCGACGGCCTTCTCGGGGTTCTTGGAGAGCAGCTCGTCGTAACGGACGGAGCGCAGACCACCCGGGAAGCCGGAGTGACGGTAGGCCATCTTCTGGGACTTCTTGTTGCCGGACAGGTGGACCTTGTCGGCGTTGATGATGATGACGAAGTCGCCCATGTCCATGTGGGGGGCGTAGATCGGCTTGTGCTTGCCTCGCAGGAGGTTCGCAGCCGTGGTCGCCAGACGGCCCAGGACGATGTCCTGCGCGTCGATGATGTGCCACTGGCGAGTGACATCGCCGGGCTTGGGGCTGTACGTACGCACTTCGTAGCCTTCGCTTCTTCAGTGGATGGAGTCCAGACACACCTGAAGCGATCATGCAGCTGGGGCCTGCACTGCCGGGACACCGCCCGTATGCGAGCCACTGGTAACTGCTCCAGGGAACCTGCGCAAGGCCCTTCGCGTGAGAACGACGAAGCCAATACGCATAACAAAGCAGAAGCGTACCCGGGCTCCCCCGGGCGGGTCAAAACGCGCCGGGCCGCCCCCACGGGCCCTCACCCCGCGTCGTACGCCTCCCGCGCCGCCGCCACCTCCTCCATGTGCCCGTCCGCCCACTCCTTCACCGCCGCCACCACCGGCAACAACGACACCCCCAGCGGCGTCAGCGCGTAGTCGACCCGGACGGGGACGGAAGGAGTCACCACGCGGCTGACCAGGCCGTCGCGCTCCAGGGCCCGCAGGGTCTGGGTGAGCATCTTCTGGCTGACGCCGGCGACCTTGCGGCTCAGTTCGCCGTAGCGGCGGGGGCCGTCGGCGAGGGCGTTCAGGACGAGGGTGACCCACTTGTCGGAGATCCGGTCGAGGAGCTGCCGGGCGGGGCACTCGGCGAGGTACGCGTCATAGGCGCGGCGCGCCTCCTCGCGGCGCTCGGCGGCGGTACGGGTGGGCACGGGGCACGCTCCCTCCGGTGCGGTACGCACTTCCGGGTACCTGCTTCCCGACGGAGAGTAACTCTCCCTAGGTTCGTGAGAACAGTCACGTACGACCCTCACGAAAGGGCCCGGCCCATGCGCGCGCTCGTCTTCGACTCCTTCGGCGGCCCCGAGGTCCTGCGGATCGCCGAGGTCCCGGTGCCGGCCACCGGCCCCGGACAGGTCCGGATCCGGGTGGAGGCCGCCACCGTCCACCCGGTGGACCTCGCCACCCGCTCCGGCGCCCTCGCCGAGGCCGGACTGATGAGCGGCGGAACCCGCACCGGGCTCGGCTGGGACGTCGCCGGGGTGGTCGAGGAGACCGGCCCCGGCGTCACCGCGGTCCGCCCCGGCGACCGGGTCATCGGCATGAACGACCGGCTCGACGTGCCCCTCGGCACCCAGGCCGAGCACGTCGTCCTGGACGCCCACGCGGTCGCCCCGGCGCCGGCCGGGCTCGACCCGGTGGCCGCCGCGACCCTCCCGCTCGCCGGGCTCACCGCCCTCCAGGCCCTGGACGCACTGGCCCTGCCCGGCGGGGAGACGCTGCTGGTCACGGGCGCGGCGGGCGCGGTCGGCGGGTACGCGGTGCGGCTCGCCGCCGCGCGCGGCCTGCGGGTGGTGGCGACGGCCCGCGCCGCCGACGAGGCGTTCGTACGGGAACGGGGCGCCGCCCACTTCGTCCCCGCGGGCCCGGACCGGCTCGGCGCGGCGGTCCGCGCCCTGGTCCCCGGAGGCGTGGCCGGGGCGCTGGACGCCGCCGTCCTGGGCGCGGCGGCCCTGGACGCGGTCCGCACCGGCGGCGCCTTCGCCGCCCTGGTCGCGGGCGGAGCCCCGTACCCGCTCCGCGGCATCCGGGTCGCCCAGGTCTGGGTCCGCGCGGACCCGGCCGGCCTGACCCGCCTGACGACCCTCGCCGAGGCGGGGGCCCTCACCCCTCGCGTCGCGGACGCCCTCCCCCTGTCGGACGCGGCGAAGGCCCACCACCGGCTGGCCGAAGGCGGCCTCCGCGGCCACCTGGTCCTCCTGCCGTAGGCCGCCCTGGCGCGCCCGAGGGGGCCTGTCCGGCTTCGGACGGCCGCGCCGGACTCCGTCCGCCGGCCGGTCGCCCCGCCGGGATCAGCGCGCCCGCTCCACCCGCCGCTCGTCCCACACCGGCTCCGTCGTCTCGCGGACGACGCCGTCCGAGCCGAAGACCAGGTAGCGGTCGAAGCTCTTGGCGAACCAGCGGTCGTGGGTGACGGCGAGGACCGTGCCCTCGTAGGACTCCAGGCCGTCCTGGAGGGCCTCGGCCGACTCCAGGTCCAGGTTGTCCGTGGGCTCGTCGAGGAGGAGCGCCGTGGTGCCGGCCAGCTCCAGGAGGAGGATCTGGAAGCGGGCCTGCTGGCCGCCGGAGAGCTTGTCGAAGGGCTGGTCGCCCTGTCGTTCCAGCTCGTACCGGCGCAGCATCGACATCGCCGCGCCCCGGTCCTTGGCGTGCTCGGTCCACAGGATGTCGACGAGCGGGCGGCCGGTGAGCTCGGGGTGGGCGTGGGTCTGCGCGAAGTGTCCGGGGACGACCCGCGCGCCCAGCTTCCACAGGCCCGTGTGGGCCACCGACCCGTCCCCGGCCAGCAGGCGCAGGAAGTGCGACTTGCCGGAGCCGTTCGAGCCCAGGACGGCGACCCGCTCCCCGTAGAAGATCTCCAGGGAGAAAGGCTTCATCAGACCGGTGAGCTCAAGGTTCTCGCAGGTCACGGCACGGACGCCGGTACGGCCGCCGCGCAGCCGCATCCGGATGTCCTGCTCGCGCGGCGGCTCCGGCGGCGGGCCGGCCTCCTCGAACTTCCGCAGCCGGGTCTGCGCCGCCGCGTACCGGGACGCCATCTCGTGGCTGACCGCGGCCGCCTGCCGGAGGTTGACGACCAGCTTCTTCAGCTGCGCGTGCTTCTCCTCCCAGCGCCGCTTCAGCTCCTCGAAGCGGGCGAACCGCTCCCGCCGCGCGTCGTGGAAGGTGTCGAAGCCGCCGCCGTGCACCCACACGTCGGACCCGGCGGCCCCGGGCTCCACCGCGATGATCTTCTGCGCGGCCCGGGAGAGCAGCTCCCGGTCGTGGGAGATGAAGAGCACGGTCTTGCGGGTCTCCCGCAGCCGCTCCTCCAGCCACCGCTTGCCCGGCACGTCCAGGTAGTTGTCCGGCTCGTCGAGGAGGAGGACCTCGTCGGAGCCGCGCAGCAGCGACTCCAGGACCAGCCGCTTCTGCTCACCGCCGGAGAGCGTCCGCACCTGGCGGAACTGCGCCTTGTCGTACGGCACGCCCAGCGCGGCCATCGTGCAGATGTCCCACAGCGTCTCCGCCTCGTACCCCTGCACCTCGGCCCAGTCGGCGAGCGCCTGCGCGTACTTCATCTGCGCGGCCTCGTCGTCGACGGTCATGATCAGGTGCTCGGCCTCGTCGACCGCCTTCGCGGCCTCCCGGATCCGCGGGTGCGCCACGGAGACGAGCAGGTCGCGGACGGTGGACTCGTCCCGTACGGAGCCGATGAACTGCGGCATCACGCCGAGCCCGCCGCTGACGGTGACGGAGCCGCCGTGTGGCTGGAGGTCTCCGGCGATCATCCGCAGGAGCGTGGTCTTGCCGGCGCCGTTGGCCCCGACCAGCGCGACGACCGCGCCCTCCCCCACCCTGAAGGAGGCGTCCCCCAACAGGACCCTCCCGTCGGGAAGGTAGTACTCCAGATGCGCGGCCTCGACGTGTCCCATGGGATGCATTGTCGCCGCCCGCGTCGGCCCGGCCCAACCGGTTTAGGATGCGGCGCATGAGCTTTGGGGGACCGCAGTGGCCACAGGAGCCGCAGCAGCAGGGTCAGCAGGGGCAGTCGGGGTACGGATATCCGCCGCAGCAGGGTCAGCAGGGGCAGCAGGGGTACGGATATCCGCCGCAGCAGGGCCCGCACGGACAGCAGCAGCAGGGGCCGTACGGACAGCAGCAGCCGGCCTACGAACAGCAGCAGTGGCAGCAGCGGCCGGACCCCTTCGCGGGCGGGCAGGGCTCCCGGGCGGGCGACGGCACCCCTGACTGGGGCGCCCTCGCGGACGCCTCCGCGGCCGGCGGCCGCCGCAAGCGCAGGCTGCTGGTCGCGGGCGGGATCGTCGCCACGATCGCCGTGGGCGCGGTCGTCGCGACCGCCGTCGTCGCCACGAACAAGAAGAACGACGAGGCCAAGAACGGCGGCCCGACCCCCACGGGATCCGTCACCGCGACGGCCTCCCCCACCCCCGCGCCGACCTTCTCCTCGGTGGCCCCGCCGCCCCCGCCGGACCCGAAGGACTACATCACCGATCCGAAGAAGGACAAGGCGCCGCTGACCGCCGAGGGCCTCTTCCCCGGCAGGAAGCTCACCATGTTCGGCCGCCCGTACCAGAAGGGCGCGACCTCGGCGACGACCAAGTGCGCCTCGGTCACCACGGGCGGGCTCGGCTCGGTCCTGCAGAAGAACGGCTGCGAGCGCGTGCTGCGCGCCACCTACGTCAAGGACGGGGTGGCGATCACCGTCGGCGTGGCCGTCTTCCCCTCCGAGAAGGCGGCCCTGGCCGCGAAGAAGCAGGCCACCGGCGGCATCGCGCCGCTCGCCGGCAAGGGCGTCGGCACGTTCTGCCACGCCACCGTCTGCCTCCGCCGCTCCAACTCGGTCGGCCGCTACGCCTACTTCACGCAGGCCGGCTTCGCCGACGGCACCAAGGTCACCACCAAGGACAAGCCGGTCTTCCAGGCCAGCGACGACCTCGGCACCTTCGTCTTCAACCAGATCTACGCCCGCGGCAGGAGCCAGGCCAAGGCCGCCGCCGCGGCCTCGGCCCCGCCGCAGTAGCCGGGCCCGGGCTCAGCAGCAGCCGGCGACGCCCGGCAGGGTCCGCTTGTTGCGGGCCTCCCGGCTGCGCGCGGCCAGCCGGTCGTCGGCCGGGTAGCCGACCTCTTCGAGGGTGAGGCCGTGCGGACGCACGACGTGGACGGCGGAGTCCCTGACGCCGGCGGCCAGCACCTTCCCCGGCCACTCCACCGGCCGGTGTCCGTCGCCGACGAAGAGCAGGGCGCCGACCAGCGAGCGGACCATGTTGTGGCAGAAGGCGTCGGCCTTGACCGTGGCCTCCATGATCCCGTCGGGCCGCCGCGCCCACCGCAGCTCCTGGAGCGTGCGGATGGTGGTCGCGCCCTCGCGCTTCTTGCAGTACGCGGCGAAGTCGTGCTCACCGACGAGCGCGGCCGCGGCCTCGTTCATGGCGTCCATGTCGAGCGTCCAGTCGTGCCACAGCACATGGCCGCGCAGCAGCGGGTCCACGCCGCCGGGGTGGTCGGTGACCCGGTAGGCGTACCGCCGCCAGATCGCCGAGAAGCGGGCGTTGAAGCCGTCGGGGGCCTCGGTGACGCTCCACACCCGCACATCGTGCGGAAGCCGCCCCGCGAGCCGTCGCAGCAGTTTCTCGCGGTGCTCCTGCCACAGCTCCTCCGGCAGGTCCACGTGGGCCACCTGCCCGCGCGCGTGCACCCCCGCGTCGGTCCGGCCGGCGACGGTCAGCTCGTACGTCTCCGGGGACCGCGTCACGGTCTTCAGCGCGGACTCGATCTCGCCCTGCACGGTCCGCTGCCCGCGGGCCTGCCGGGCCCAGCCGGAGAAGTCCCGGCCGTCGTACGAAAGGTCCAGCCGCACCCGGACGAACCCGGGCTGCACGTCATCACTCACCAGGAAATCCTCTCAGACACACGGGAACGGGCCCGCACCCCAGGGGGTACGGGCCCGTCCGCGAGAAACGTCGCGGGAACGCTTACGCGTCCTTCGCCTCGTCCTCGGTCGCCTCGACCGCGGCGGCCTCGTCGGCCTCCTTGACGGCGCGCTTGGTGGCGGCCTCGGCCTCGTCGACGGTCGCCTTCTTGGCGATCTCGCCCTCGACCAGCTCGATCACGGCCATCGGGGCGTTGTCGCCACGACGGTTGCCGATCTTGGTGATACGGGTGTAACCACCCGGACGCTCCGAGTAGCGCGGGGCGATCTCGGTGAAGAGGGTGTGGACGATGCCCTTGTCGGTGATCGTCTGCAGCACCAGGCGACGGTTGTGGATGTCGCCCTTCTTCGCCTTGGTGATCAGGCGCTCGGCGACCGGACGCAGGCGGCGGGCCTTGGCCTCGGTCGTGGTGATGCGACCGTGCTCGAACAGCGACTTCGCCAGGTTGGCGAGCAGCAGCTTCTCGTGAGCGGCGGAACCGCCGAGGCGGGCACCCTTCGCGGGACGCGGCATGGTGTTTCTCCTTGTGATCTGCACCGGCCGTATGAGGTACCGGTGTCAGTGTCCGAGCGGGCGGTCACCCGTCGGAGACCGGGGCGTACGCCCCGGGAAGGGGCGCGGGGAGCCGTGCGGTCAAAGCACGGCGCACCCGCGCCGAAGTACGGGCCCGAAGGCCCGAGCCCTTAGTACTGCTCGGTCTCGACGAAGCCCGCGTCCGCGTCGTCGTCGGCGCCGAAGGCGTCGGCGGCGGCGGTCGGGTCGAATCCGGGCGGCGAGTCCTTCAGCGCGAGGCCCATACCGGCCAGCTTCGCCTTGACCTCGTCGATCGACTTCGCACCGAAGTTGCGGATGTCGAGCAGGTCGGCCTCGGAGCGCGCCACGAGCTCACCCACGGAGTGGATGCCCTCGCGCTTGAGGCAGTTGTACGAACGGACCGTGAGCTCGAGCTCCTCGATCGGCAGCGCGAGGTCGGCGGCCAGGGCGGCGTCCGTCGGGGACGGGCCCATGTCGATGCCCTCGGCGTCGATGTTCAGCTCGCGGGCGAGACCGAACAGCTCCACCAGGGTCTTGCCGGCGGACGCCATGGCGTCGCGCGGGCGCATGGCCTGCTTGGTCTCGACGTCGACGATGAGCTTGTCGAAGTCGGTGCGCTGCTCGACTCGGGTCGCCTCGACCTTGTAGGTGACCTTGAGAACCGGCGAGTAGATGGAGTCGACCGGGATACGGCCGATCTCCTGGCCCACCTGCTTGTTCTGGACGGCGGAGACGTAGCCGCGACCGCGCTCGACGGTCAGCTCCATCTCCAGCTTGCCCTTGGCGTTCAGGGTCGCCAGGACGAGGTCGGGGTTGTGCACCTCGACACCGGCCGGGGGCGCGATGTCGGCGGCGGTGACCAGACCCGGGCCCTGCTTGCGCAGGTACATCACGACCGGCTCGTCGTGCTCCGAGGAGACGACCAGCTGCTTGATGTTGAGGATGAGGTCGGTGACGTCCTCCTTGACGCCCGGCACGGTGGTGAACTCGTGCAGGACGCCGTCGATGCGGATGCTGGTGACAGCGGCACCGGGGATCGACGACAGGAGGGTGCGGCGGAGCGAGTTGCCGAGGGTGTAGCCGAAGCCCGGCTCCAGCGGCTCGATCACGAACCGGGAGCGGAACTCGTCGACGACCTCTTCGGTCAGCGACGGACGCTGAGCGATAAGCATGTGTGTTCCTTCAGTCGTGGACGCCCACTATTTGACGCCCGACGGGCCACCGGGCGGAGCCCGATGGGGTTACAGCTCGTACTGCAAGGGTACGGGCGGTGCGCCCCGAAAAGGGGGCACACCGCCCGAAAGCCCAGGTCAAGCAGCCCGTGCGTCAGACGCGGCGGCGCTTGGGGGGACGGCAGCCGTTGTGCGGCGTGGGGGTGACGTCCTGGATCGAGCCGACCTCGAGGCCGGTGGCCTGGAGGGAGCGGATCGCGGTCTCACGGCCGGAGCCGGGACCCTTGACGAAGACGTCGACCTTGCGCATGCCGTGCTCCTGCGCGCGGCGGGCGGCCGACTCGGCGGCCATCTGCGCGGCGAAGGGGGTGGACTTGCGCGAGCCCTTGAAGCCGACGTGGCCGGCGGAGGCCCAGGAGATCACGTTGCCGGACGGGTCCGTGATCGAGACGATCGTGTTGTTGAACGTGCTCTTGATGTGCGCGTGGCCGTGAGCGACGTTCTTCTTTTCCTTGCGGCGCACCTTCTTGGCAGCGCCCTGACGACCCTTGGGGGGCATCTCTTACTCCTACGGGAGGTGGTCGGTCCTACAGCGAAGACCGCTTGGTCAAGCGTCCGCTGAGGACTACTTCTTGCCCGGCTTCTTCTTGCCGGCGATGGCGCGACGCGGGCCCTTGCGGGTACGAGCGTTCGTGCTGGTGCGCTGGCCGCGGACGGGCAGGCCACGACGGTGGCGAAGGCCCTGGTAGCAGCCGATCTCGACCTTGCGGCGGATGTCGGCGGCGATCTCGCGGCGGAGGTCACCCTCGGTCTGGAGGTTGGCGTCCACGTACTCGCGGATCTTGACGAGGTCTTCCTCGGCAAGCTCGCGGACACGGGTGGACGGGTTCACGCCGGTCGCGGCGAGGATCTCCTCGGACCGGGTACGCCCGATGCCGAAGACGTAGGTGAGTGCGACCACCACACGCTTTTCGCGCGGGATGTCAACACCGGAAACGCGTGCCATTCAATGGCTCCTGTGTTCTCGGGGGTCTGCTGCAGAACCGTTCCCGGCTGCCGTATGAGGTACAGGTCGGGTCCCCGGCCCCCGCCGGAGGTGCCGTCAACCGCTGCGCGGTCGGACGGGCTCTGCGTATGTACGTGTTGCTATGCGTCGCGCGAAGAACTGCGAAGTTGCAGGTCGGTCGGCGTGCGTCAGCCCTGGCGCTGCTTGTGGCGCAGGTTGTCGCAGATGACCATGACCCGGCCGTGACGGCGGATCACCTTGCACTTGTCGCAGATCTTCTTGACGCTCGGCTTGACCTTCATGGGATGTGAGGTTCTCCGGGTCAGTGCCATCACCCGCGCGCGGAGGCGGGGGTGCGGGCAAGATCTACTTGTACCGGTAGACGATCCGGCCACGCGTCAGGTCGTACGGAGACAGCTCCACGACGACCCGGTCGTCCGGAAGGATACGGATGTAGTGCATCCGCATCTTGCCGGAGATGTGCGCGAGGACCTTGTGACCGTTCTGGAGCTCCACCTTGAACATGGCGTTCGGCAGGGACTCGATCACGGTGCCCTCGATCTCGATGGCACCTTGCTTCTTGGCCACTCTTCGCCCTTCGAATCGGCTACCTTGATCGACTCTCACTCCCCGGTGCGGACACACGGGTACACGAGAGCCGACGCATCAGTCTACGTCAGGCCCCACGAAAAGACGAATCCGGGGAATCTGCCCAACGGAGAAGATCCTTAAGCCAACGGATCCGGCGCCGCGGTGACGCCCAGGACCGGGTCCGGTGGGGTGGACTTACGCCAGCGGGTCCGGCGCCGCGGTGACGCCCAGCTCCGCCAGCTTCGCCTTGCCGCCGTCGACGGCGGTCAGGACGAGGGGGCCCTCCTCCGTCAGCGCCACGCTGTGCTCCCAGTGGGAGGACCAGGTGCCGTCGGCGGAGACGACGGTCCAGTCGTCCGACAGGACCTCGGTGTGCGGCGTACCGAGGGAGACCATGGGCTCGATGGCCAGGCAGAAGCCGGGGACCAGCTTCGGGCCCTTGCCGCGCTTGCGGGAGACGTAGTTCAGGAGGTGCGGGTCCATGTGCATCTCGGTGCCGATGCCGTGGCCGCCGTAGTCCTCGACGATGCCGTACTTGCCGAGGCTGTGGTCGCCGACGGCCGGCCGCGGCTGACGCTTGATGTACGACTCGATCGCCTTCGAGATGTCGACCAGGCGGGCGCCCACCCGCATCGCCGCGATGCCGGCCCACATCGACTCCTCGGTCACCCGGGAGAGCTCGACGAGCTCCGGGGCGTGACCGGTGCCGACGAAGGCGGTGTACGCCGCGTCGCCGTGCCAGCCGTCGACGATCGCGCCGGCGTCGATCGAGATGATGTCGCCGTCCTTGAGGACGGTCTTCTCGTCGGGGATGCCGTGGACGACGACCTCGTTGACCGAGGTGCAGATGGTCGCGGGGAAACCGCCGTACCCGAGGAAGTTCGACTTCGCGCCGTGGTCGGCGATCACCTTGCGGGCGACCTCGTCCAGGTCCTTCGTCGTGGCGCCCGGCACGGCCGCTTCGCGGGTCGCCGCGTGGATGGCGGCGACGACCAGCCCCGCCTCACGCATCTTCGCGATCTGCTCGGGGGTCTTGATCTGCACCATCGTGAGCGGAGCCTTTCCATCGAGTACGGGTAACGGAACAACGATACGGCCGCGGCGCCCGCCAGGGGCACCGCGGCCGTACCGCGTGAGTGTGGGGTTACTTCTTCAGCGCGTCCATCGCACGCGCCGTGACCTCGTCCACCTTGCCGAGCGCCGAGATCGTCACGACCAGGTTCTGCGCCCGGTAGTAGTCGATGATCGGCTCGGTCTGCGTGTGGTAGACCTCCAGCCGGGTGCGGACGGTCTCCTCGGAGTCGTCCGCGCGCTGGTAGAGCTCGCCACCACAGGTGTCGCAGACGCCCGCGGTCTTCGGGGCGTTGTACTCGACGTGGAAGACGTGCGAGGAGTCGTTGCGGCAGATGCGGCGACCCGCGATCCGCTTCACGACCTCGTCCTCGGGGACCTCCAGGTCCAGGACCGCGTCCAGCTGCATGTCGTCGGCCTTCAGGACGACATCCAGGGCCTCGGCCTGGGCCACGTTGCGCGGGAACCCGTCGAGCAGGAAGCCGTTGGCGGCGTCGGCCTGCTCCATGCGGTCCTTGGCCATCCCGATGGTCACCTCGTCCGGGACGAGCTCGCCCCGGTCCATGTAACCCTTCGCCTCCAGGCCCAGCTCCGTGCCCTGCGAGATGTTGGCACGGAACAGGTCACCCGTGGAGATGTGCGGGATGTCCAGGTTCTTGGCAAGAAACGCGGCCTGCGTTCCCTTGCCGGCCCCGGGCGGTCCGACGAGGACGATTCGCATCAGCGGAGGAACCCTTCGTAATTGCGCTGCTGGAGCTGGCTCTCGATCTGCTTCACGGTCTCCAGCCCGACACCCACGATGATGAGGATGCTCGTCCCGCCGAAGGGGAAGTTGGCATTGGCACCGCCGAAGCCTGCCAACGCCATCGTCGGCACAAGAGCGATCAGACCCAAGTACAGCGAGCCCGGCCAAGTGATCCGGTTGAGCACGTAGCTCAGGTACTCGGCAGTAGGTCGACCAGCCCGGATACCCGGGATGAAGCCACCATACTTCTTCATGTTGTCGGCGACTTCCTCGGGGTTGAACGAGATCGCCACGTAGAAGAAGGCGAAGAACACGATCAGGAGGAAGTACGTCGCGATGTAGTAGGGGTGGTCACCCTTGACGAAGTGGGCTTCGATCCAGGTCTTCCAGCCCGCGGTGGAGTTGGAGAACTGGGCGATCAAGGCCGGGATGTAGAGCAGCGACGAGGCGAAGATGACAGGAATCACACCTGCCTGGTTCACCTTCAACGGGATGTAAGTGGACGTACCGCCGTACGACCTGCGGCCGATCATGCGCTTCGCGTACTGCACCGGAATGCGGCGCTGGGCCTGCTCGACGAAGACGACGAGGGCCACCATCACGAAGCCGATGAGGATGACGGTGCCGAACTCGATCCAGCCCTGGGCGAGCTTGCCGCTCTCCTTGATGGCCCACAGCGCGCCCGGGAAGCCGGCGGCGATCGAGATGAACATCAGGATCGACATGCCGTTGCCGATGCCGCGGTCGGTGATGAGCTCACCGAGCCACATGACGATGGCGGTGCCCGCGGTCATGGTGATGACCATGGTGGCGATGGTGAAGATCGAGGGGTCCGGGACGACCTGGTCGGCGACGTTGCAGCCGCTGAAGAGGGCGCCGCTCTTGGCGGTGGCCACGAGACCCGTGCCCTGGAGGATCGCCAGCGCGATCGTCAGGTAGCGGGTGTACTGCGTGATCTTCGCGGTACCGCTCTGGCCCTCCTTCTTGAGGGCTTCCAGTCGCGGGATCACGACGGTGAGCAGCTGCAGGATGATGCTCGCCGTGATGTACGGCATGATGCCGAGCGCGAAGATGGTGATCTGCAGCAGTGCGCCGCCACTGAACATGTTCACCAGGCCGAACAGGCTGTTGTTGCCTTCGCTCGCCTGGTCCACGCACATCTGGACGGCCTCGTAGCTGACGCCGGGGACGGGGACGTGGGCCCCGAGGCGGTACAGCACGACGATCGCCAGCGTGAAGAGCAGCTTCTTGCGCAGGTCGGGCGTCTTGAACGCCCGGGCGAAGCCGGTGAGCACGGTGCCTCCTGCGACCCCCGCGCTATGCGTCAGGGTGACGGTCTTGAGATTCGATAAGGACTGATTGGATCGGTCCCGGCTCCGGCGGTCTATACCGCATGAGCATGGACGGTGCACGCCACCTTACCGGCGACCATGCCCCCCTAGGAACGACCAACCGGGGATGCCCCTTTTGGGAGGCATCCCCGGTCGGATGTTCAGGCCATCGAGTCGTCTCAGACGAGCTCGGTGACGGTGCCGCCGGCGGCGGCGATCTTCTCCTTGGCGGAGCCGGAGACGGCGTCGACCGTCACCTGCAGCGCCACGGAGACCTCGCCGGTGCCGAGCACCTTGACGAGCTGGTTCTTGCGAACCGCACCCTTGGCGACCAGATCGGCCACCGTGACCTCGCCACCCTGCGGGTAGAGCGCGGCCAGCTTGTCCAGGTTCACGACCTGGTACTCGGTGCGGAACGGGTTCTTGAAGCCCTTGAGCTTCGGGAGACGCATGTGGAGGGGCATCTGGCCACCCTCGAAGCGCTCCGGAACCTGGTAACGGGCCTTCGTGCCCTTGGTACCACGACCGGCCGTCTTACCCTTCGACGCCTCACCACGACCCACACGGGTCTTGGCGGTCTTGGCGCCCGGGGCGGGACGGAGGTTGTGGATCTTGAGCGGGTTGTTCTCCGCCATGATCAGTCGACCTCCTCAACCGTCACGAGGTGGCGGACGGTGTGCACCATTCCGCGGAACTCGGGGCGGTCCTCCTTGACGACCACGTCGTTCAGGCGCTTGAGCCCGAGCGAACGCAGCGTGTCGCGGTGGTTCTGCTTGCTACCGATGTACGACTTCGTCTGCGTGATCTTGAGGCGAGCCATTACGCACCCGCTCCCGCACGCGCACGGAGCAGAGCCGCGGGGGCGACGTCCTCGAGCGGCAGACCACGGCGAGCCGCGATCTCCTCGGGACGCTGCAGGCCCTTCAGGGCCTCCACGGTCGCGTGCACGATGTTGATCGCGTTGTCGGAGCCGAGCGACTTCGACAGGATGTCGTGAACGCCGGCGCACTCGAGAACGGCGCGCACCGGGCCACCGGCGATCACACCGGTACCGGGGGAAGCCGGCTTGAGCAGGACGACGCCCGCAGCCTTCTCGCCCTGGATCGGGTGGGGGATGGTGCCCTGGATACGGGGGACCTTGAAGAAGTGCTTCTTGGCCTCCTCAACACCCTTGGCGATGGCGGCCGGCACCTCCTTGGCCTTGCCGTAACCGACACCCACGGTGCCGTCACCGTCACCCACCACGACGAGCGCGGTGAAGCTGAAGCGACGACCACCCTTGACAACCTTGGCGACGCGGTTGATCGCGACTACGCGCTCAACGTACGCGGTCTTCTCGGCGGCGGCAGCGCCACCGTCGCGGCCCTTCCGGTCCCGCCGCTCGCCGCCACCGGCACCGCTACCGCGGCGCTGGGGTCCAGCCATTGGAATACCTCTCTCTGTTACGTCCGTTAGTCCCGGAACCGGGGCTTAGAACTTCAGCCCGGCTTCGCGGGCGGCGTCAGCCAGAGCGGCAATGCGCCCGGCGTACCTGTTGCCACCACGGTCGAACACGACGGCCTCGACACCGGCGGCCTTGGCGCGCTCGGCGACCAGGGCGCCGACCTGCTGGGCCTGCGAGGACTTGGAGCCCTCGCCGCCGCGGACGGAGGCGTCCAGGTGGGACGCCGACGCCACGGTGTGGCCCTTCAGGTCATCGATGACCTGCGCGGTGATGCCGCGGTTGGAGCGCGTCACGACGAGGCGCGGACGCTCCGCCGTACCCGACACGACCTTGCGGATGCGCAGGTGACGACGCGCCTTCGCAGCGCGCTTGTAAGCGTCGCCCTTGGCGATCTTGACACCGTATGCCATGGCTTACTTACCAGCCTTTCCGACCTTGCGGCGGATGACCTCGCCCGCGTACTTGACGCCCTTGGCCTTGTACGGGTCGGGCTTCCGCAGCTTGCGGATGTTCGCGGCGACCTCGCCGACCTTCTGCTTGTCGATGCCCTCGACCGAGAACTTGGTCGGCGACTCGACCTTGAACGAGATGCCCTCGGGCGCCTCGATAAGGATCGGGTGGCTGTAGCCGAGCTGGAACTCCAGGTCGGAGCCCTTCGCGGCCACGCGGTAACCGACACCGCTGATCTCGAGCGCCTTGACGTACCCCTGGGTCACACCGGTGATCATGTTGGCCACCAGCGTGCGGGACAGGCCGTGGAGGGCCTTGTTCTGACGCTCGTCGTTCGGACGGGTGACGTTGAGCACGCCCTCCTCGCCCTTAACGATCTCGATCGGCGCGGCGACGGTGTGGGTCAGGGTGCCCTTGGAACCCTTCACCGTGACCGTGCGGCCCTCGATGGTGACGTCCACGCCGGCGGGAACCGTGATGGGGAGCTTGCCGATTCGCGACATTGCTATTCCTCCGTTCCCGACTACCAGACGTAGGCGAGGACTTCCCCACCCACGCCCTTCTTCTGCGCCTGCTGGCCGGTCAGGAGACCGTGGGACGTGGAGATGATCGCCACGCCCAGGCCGCCGAGGACCTTCGGCAGGTTGGTGGACTTCGCGTAAACCCGGAGGCCCGGCTTCGAGATCCGCTTGATGCCCGCGATGGAGCGCTCACGGTTCGGACCGAACTTCAGGTCGACGACGAGGTTCTTGCCGACCTCGGCGTCCTCGACCTTCCAGCCGGTGATGAAGCCCTCCTGCTGGAGGATTTCCGCGATGTGCGACTTGATCTTGCTGTGCGGCATCGTCACGGTGTCGTGGTACGCCGAGTTCGCGTTACGCAGACGCGTGAGCATGTCTGCGATCGGATCAGTCATGGTCATGAATTGGCCTTCGGCCTCTCTCGCCGGGGTTTCCTGGTGCACCATCCCTCTCCCCGATCCGAGACGGGGCGGGTGCGGTGCGGTGGACCTACGGCGTAGTAAGTCGTAAGGGCGGCGGACGCCCAACCCCACTAGCCTAAGCCATGCGGGGACGGGAGTCCGCCAACCCAATGCTTACCGAGAGACTCCGGTCATTCACCAACGCCCAATGGGCGAAGGGGAATTACCAGGAGCTCTTGGTCACGCCCGGCAGCTCGCCACGGTGAGCCATCTCACGAAGGCACACGCGGCAGAGGCCGAACTTGCGGTACACGGAGTGGGGGCGGCCGCAGCGCTGGCAGCGCGTGTACGCGCGCACACCGAACTTGGGCTTGCGGGCAGCCTTCGCGATGAGAGCCTTCTTCGCCATCTCGCTTACGCCTCCTTGAACGGGAAGCCGAGGTGACGGAGAAGCGCACGGCCCTCGTCGTCGTTGGTCGCCGTGGTCACCACGGTGATGTCCATACCCCGGGTACGGTCGATCTTGTCCTGGTCGATCTCGTGGAACATGACCTGCTCCGTGAGACCGAAGGTGTAGTTGCCACGGCCGTCGAACTGCTTCGGGGACAGGCCGCGGAAGTCGCGGATGCGCGGCAGCGCGAGCGACAGGGTGCGGTCCAGGAACTCCCACATGCGGTCGCCACGGAGCGTGACGTGAGCACCGATCGGCTGACCCTCACGCAGCTTGAACTGCGCGATGGACTTGCGGGCCTTGGTGACGGCCGGCTTCTGACCGGTGATCGTGGTGAGGTCGCGGATCGCGCCCTCGATCAGCTTCGAGTCACGGGCGGCGTCGCCGACACCCATGTTGACCACGATCTTGACGAGGCCGGGGATCTGCATGACGTTCTCGTAGGCGAACTCGTCACGCAGCTTGCCCGCGATCTCCTCGCGGTACTTCGTCTTGAGACGCGGAGTGGTGGTAGCCATCAGATGTCCTCACCCGTCCGCTTGGCAACGCGGATCTTGTTGCCCTCGTCGTCGAAGCGGTAACCGACACGCGTGACGACCTTCTTGCCGTCCTTCTCCACGACCAGCTGGACGTTGGAGACGTGGACCGGAGCCTCGGTCGTCACGATGCCGCCGGCCTGGTTCGGGCCGGCCTTGGTGTGCTTCTTGACCCGGTTGACACCCTCGACCAGAACGCGGGAGTCGGCGGGGAAGGCCGCGATGACCTTGCCCTGCTTGCCCTTGTCCTTACCGGTGATGACCTGGACCAGGTCGCCCTTCTTGATCTTCATGCTTACAGCACCTCCGGCGCGAGCGAGATGATCTTCATGAACTTCTTCTCGCGCAGCTCACGGCCGACCGGGCCGAAGATACGGGTGCCACGAGGGTCGCCGTCGTTCTTGAGAATGACAGCGGCGTTCTCGTCGAAGCGGATGTACGAGCCGTCCTGGCGGCGGCGCTCCTTGACGGTGCGAACGATGACCGCCTTGACGACGTCACCCTTCTTCACGTTGCCACCGGGGATCGCGTCCTTGACGGTGGCGACGATGACGTCACCGATGCCCGCGTAGCGGCGACCCGAACCACCGAGAACACGGATGCAAAGGATCTCCTTGGCACCAGTGTTGTCGGCGACGCGAAGTCGCGACTCCTGCTGGATCACGTCTATCTCCTGATTGTCTGCCGGTTCCCGGCGGGGACCGCTGGTCGATCAGCGGTCCCCGCCGAGCCTGGCGGAACTGTTCCTAGGGGGTCCCCCTAGGAGGGATTACTTGGCCTTCTCGAGGATCTCGACGACGCGCCAGTGCTTCGTCGACGACAGCTTCCGGGTCTCCATCAGGAGGACGCGGTCGCCGATGCCGGCAGCGTTCTGCTCGTCGTGAGCCTTGAGCTTGTTCGTACGGCGGATGACCTTGCCGTACAGCGCGTGCTTGACGCGGTCCTCGACGGCGACGACGACGGTCTTGTCCATCTTGTCGCTGACGACCAGGCCCTCGCGGACCTTGCGAGCGTTGCGCTCGGTCTTCTCAGTCACGTTGCTCTCGCTCATCAGGCGTTCTCCACCGTCTCAATGCCGAGCTCACGCTCTCGCATGAGGGTGTAGATCCGGGCGATGTCCTTACGGACCGCCCGAAGACGGCCGTGGTTCTCGAGCTGACCCGTCGCCGCCTGGAAGCGGAGGTTGAACAGCTCTTCCTTGGCCTCGCGGAGCTTGGCGACAAGCTCCTCGTTGCCCAGCTCGCGCAGCTCGGACGCCTTGGTACCGGCCGACATCACAGCTCACCTGCCTCGCGCTTAACGATCTTGCACTTCATCGGCAGCTTGTGAGCCGCACGAGTCAGAGCCTCACGCGCGATCTTCTCGTTCGGGTAGGACAGCTCGAACATCACCCGACCGGGCTTGACGTTCGCGATCCACCACTCCGGAGAACCCTTACCGGAACCCATGCGGGTCTCGGCAGGCTTCTTCGTGAGCGGGCGGTCCGGGTAGATGTTGATCCAGACCTTGCCGCCACGCTTGATGTGGCGGGTCATCGCGATACGCGCGGCCTCGATCTGACGGTTGGTCACGTACGCCGGCGTGAGGGCCTGAATGCCGTACTCGCCGAACGCGACCTGCGTGCCACCCTTGCTCATGCCCGAGCGCTTGGGGTGGTGCTGCTTGCGGTGCTTGACCCTACGGGGGATCAGCATGTCGGTCAGGCCTCCGTTCCGGTGCTCTCAGCAGCCGGAGCGGCGGCGGCCTCGGCCTTGGGGGCCTCGGCAGCGGGAGCCTGCTGCGGCTTGCGACCGCGACCGCCACGCTCGCCACCGCGGCCACCGCGGCCGGCCGGACGGTCAGCGCCGCCACGGGCCGGGCGGTTGCCCGCACGGGCAGCAGCGTTCTCGGCGCGGACCTCGGCGATGTTCTTGACGTCGCCCTTGTAGATCCAGACCTTCACGCCGATGCGGCCGAAGGTCGTCTTGGCCTCGAAGAAGCCGTACTCGACGTTCGCGCGCAGCGTGTGCAGCGGCACACGACCCTCGCGGTAGAACTCCGAGCGGGACATCTCGGCGCCGCCGAGACGGCCACCACACTGGATCTTGATGCCCTTGGCGCCGGCCTTCATGGCGGACTGCATGCTCTTGCGCATGGCCCGACGGAAGGAGACGCGGGAGGAGAGCTGCTCGGCGACGGCCTGGGCCACGAGCTGAGCATCGACCTCGGGGTTCTTGACCTCGAGGATGTTCAGCTGGACCTGCTTGCCGGTCAGCTTCTCCAGCTGGCCACGGATCTTGTCGGCCTCGGCGCCACGGCGACCGATGACAATGCCCGGACGAGCGGTGTGGATGTCGACGCGGACGCGGTCGCGGGTGCGCTCGATCTCAACCTTCGAGATACCGGCGCGCTCCATGCCGGACGTCAGCATCCGGCGGATGGCGACGTCTTCCTTGACGTAGTCCTTGTACAGCTTGTCGGCGTACCAGCGGGACTTGAAGTCCGTGGTGATGCCGAGCCGGAACCCATGCGGGTTAACCTTCTGGCCCATTACCGGGTTCCTTCCTTGCTGCTGACGACCACGGTGATGTGGCTGGTCCGCTTGCGGATCCGGTAGGCACGGCCCTGGGCACGCGGACGGAACCGCTTCAGGGTCGGGCCCTCGTCGACGTACGCCTCGCTGATGACCAGCGAAGAGGCGTCCGTGTGGTCGTAGTTGTGCGCGGCGTTGGCAATGGCGCTGTCGAGCACCTTGCCGACCGGCACGGAGGCTGCCTGCGGAGCGAATCGCAGAACAGCCTGAGCCTCCGTGGCATCCATGCCACGGATCAGGTCCACCACGCGGCGGGCCTTCATGGGCGTGACGCGGATGTACCGCGCCTGGGCCCTGGCTTCCATGGTTGTCCCTCTCAGTTACTTACGTGTCTGAATGCGATCCGCTACTAGCGGCGCTTCGACTTCCGGTCGTCCTTGACGTGGCCCCGGAAGGTACGCGTCGGCGAGAACTCGCCGAGCTTGTGACCGACCATCGACTCGGTGACGAACACCGGGACGTGGGTCTTGCCGTTGTGCACCGCGATCGTGTGCCCGAGCATCGCCGGGATGATCATGGAGCGACGGGACCAGGTCTTGATGACGTTCTTGGTACCGGCCTCGTTCTGAGCGTCCACCTTCTTGATGAGGTGGCCGTCGACGAAGGGTCCCTTCTTGAGACTGCGCGGCATCTAAACCCGCTCCTAGCGCTTCTTGTTCGTCTTGCGGCGGCGGACGATGTACTTGCTCGAAGCCTTCTTCGGCGAGCGAGTACGACCCTCCTTCTGACCCCACGGGGAGACCGGGTGGCGACCACCGGAGGTCTTGCCCTCACCACCACCGTGCGGGTGGTCGACCGGGTTCATCGCGACACCGCGGACGGTCGGGCGGACGCCCAGCCAACGCTTGCGGCCGGCCTTGCCCCAGTTGATGTTCGACTGCTCGGCGTTGCCGACCTCGCCGATGGTGGCGCGGCAGCGGGCGTCGACCAGACGGATCTCACCGGACGGCATACGAAGGTGGGCCATCGTGCCCTCCTTCGCCAGCAGCTGCACGGAGGCACCCGCGGAGCGGGCGAACTTGGCGCCGCCACCGGGACGGAGCTCGATCGCGTGGATCGTGGTACCGACCGGGATGTTGCGGAGCGCCAGGTTGTTACCGGGCTTGATGTCCGCGCCGGGGCCGTTCTCGACGCGGTCACCCTGCGTCAGACCCTTCGGGGCGATGATGTAGCGCTTCTCGCCGTCCACGTAGTGGAGCAGCGCGATACGCGCGGTGCGGTTCGGGTCGTACTCGATGTGAGCGACCTTGGCCGGCACGCCGTCCTTGTCGTGACGACGGAAGTCGATCACGCGGTAGGCGCGCTTGTGTCCGCCACCCTGGTGGCGAACGGTGATCCGGCCGGTGTTGTTACGGCCGCCCTTGCTGTGCAGGGGGCGGACCAGCGACTTCTCCGGCGTGGACCGCGTGATCTCGACGAAGTCGGCTACGGAGGAGCCACGACGGCCCGGCGTAGTCGGCTTGTACTTGCGGATACCCATTTCTCAGTCCTCGTCCGATATCGGACGACTCGACCGCCGTCAGGCGGTCGGGCCGCCGAAGATGTCGATTCGGTTGCCCTCAGCAAGGGTCACGATGGCGCGCTTGGTGTTGGCGCGCTTGCCGAAACCGCTCTTGGTGCGCTTGCGCTTGCCCTGGCGGTTGATCGTGTTGACCCCGGTGACCTTGACCGAGAAGACCGCCTCGACGGCCTGCTTGATCTGGGTCTTGTTGGAGCCGGGCGCGACGATGAACGTGTACTTGTTCTCGTCGAGCAGGGCGTAGCTCTTCTCGGAGACAACCGGCTTGACGAGGACGTCGCGCGGGTCCGTGAAGGTCTTGCTGGTGATCTCGGCCATCAGGCTTCGTTCCCCTCGTTGTCGTCGGCCTTGGGGCCAGACACGAAGGACTCGAGGGCGGCCTGGGTGAAGACCACGTCGTCGGATCGCATCACGTCGTACGTGTTCAGCTGGCCCGGCTCCAGGATGTGCACCTGGGGCAGGTTGCGGGCGGACAGCCACGCGGCCTCGTCGGCGCGCTCGACGACCAGGAGCAGGTTCTTGCGCTCCGAGATCTTGCCGAACAGCGTCTTGGCGGCCTTGGTGGAGACCGCACCCTCGACCACGCCGGTGACGACGTGGATGCGGGAGTGGTTCGCCCGGTCGGAGAGGGCACCGCGGAGGGCGGCGACCTTCATCTTCTTGGGGGTCCGCTGCGAGTAGTCACGCGGCACGGGACCGTGCACGACGCCACCACCGGCGAACTGCGGGGCGCGGGTCGAACCCTGACGGGCGCGGCCGGTGCCCTTCTGGCGGTAAGGCTTCTTGCCACCACCACGGACCTCGCCACGCGTCTTGACCTTGTGCGTACCCTGACGGGCGGCGGCCAGCTGCGCGACGACGACCTGGTGGATCAGCGGGACGCTGACCTTGGCGTCGAAGATCTCGGCCGGGAGCTCGACGGTCCCGGTCTTGTCGCCGGCAGGCGACAGAATGTCAATGGTGCTCATATCCTCAGGCCCCCTTGGCCGCGGTGCGGACCAGGACGAGGCCGCCGTTCGGACCAGGAACCGCGCCCTTGATGAGCAGCAGGCCCTTCTCCGCGTCAACGGCGTGAACGGTCAGGTTCTGGGTGGTCACGCGCTCGTTGCCCATGCGGCCGGCCATGCGCATGCCCTTGAAGACGCGGCCCGGGGTGGCGCAGCCACCGATCGAACCCGGCTTGCGGTGCACGCGGTGGGCACCGTGGGAGGCCTTGCCACCACGGAAGTTGTGGCGCTTCATGACACCGGCGAAGCCCTTGCCCTTGCTCTTGCCGGTCACGTCGACCTTGATGCCCGCCTCGAAGACCTCGGCGGTGATCTCCTGGCCGAGGGTGTACTCGCTGGCGTCAGCGGTACGCAGCTCGACGAGGTGGCGGCGCGGGGTGACGTCGGCCTTGGCGAAGTGGCCCTTGAGGGGCTTGTTCACCTTGCGCGGGTCGATCTCGCCGAAGGCGATCTGGACCGACTCGTAACCGTCGACGTCGTTCGTACGCACCTGGGTGACGACATTCGGGCCGGCCTTGACGACGGTCACCGGGACGACCCGGTTGTTCTCGTCCCAGACCTGCGTCATGCCGAGCTTCTCGCCCAGGATGCCCTTGATGTTCTTAGCCATCTCGCGCGCCCTCAGAGCTTGATCTCGATGTCGACACCGGCCGGCAGGTCGAGACGCATCAGCGAGTCAACCGTCTTCGGCGTGGGGTCGAGGATGTCGATGAGGCGCTTGTGCGTGCGCATCTCGAAGTGCTCGCGCGAGTCCTTGTACTTGTGCGGCGACTTGATGACGCAGTACACGTTCTTCTCAGTGGGCAGCGGCACCGGGCCCGCGACCGACGCACCAGTGCGGGTCACCGTCTCGACGATCTTCTTCGCCGAGGAGTCGATGACCTCGTGGTCGTAGGCCTTGAGCCGGATGCGGATCTTCTGTCCCGCCATGGCTACTCCGTAGTCCTGTCTTGTCGTAACGCTCCGGAACCCGGCGAGTTCGCGTCCTCCTCCGACCCACGCGGTCGGGCGTGTCGCACTCCCTCTACGAAGAAATCCCGAGGGATTTCCCAACCAAGGGGGTGCGGCCGAAGACCGCGGAACGGGGGTGAACACCCACCGGGCGCCTGGTCGGTACCCCGCTGACACTTCCCGGAAGATTCCCGTACGTCCGCTCCTGAGAAGGGGCGACGAGTACTGTGGGACTCGCTTCCGGTCCTCCCGACGGGAGGCGCGCAGCATCGGCACTCAACCGAGCAACCCCGCTAGTCTGCCATACGGGGCCTGCGGCCCGCCAATCGGGGCGAAGACTGTACCCCACGTCACGTTCACCCACACGCACAGGTCGAACGGACTCCCGACACCCCGGGCGCCCGCCCCGGCGGGTCACCCCAGCCGGCGGGCGCGCTCCGTCAGGTGGCGGCGCTCCGGCCCGCTCGTCGCGTGGCGGGCGGCCTCGCGGTAGGCCGCCGCGGCGGCCGCGGTGTCGCCGGACAGCTCCAGCAGATGGGCCCGGGTGGCCGGCAGCCGGTGGTGGCGGACCAGCCGCTTGTCGGCGGCCAGCGTGTCGAGCAGGTCCAGCCCGGCCCGCGGGCCGTGGACCATCGCCACGGCCACCGCCCGGTTCAGCGTCACCATCGGGTTGGGCCCCGTCCGCTCCAGGAGTTCGTACAGGGCGAGGATCTGGGGCCAGTCGGTCGCCTCCGCGGACTCCGCCTCGTCGTGGACGGCCGCGATGGCCGCCTGGAGCTGGTACGGGCCCACCCGGCCGCGCGGGAGGGTGCGGCTGATCAGGGCGACGCCCTCGGCCAGGAGGGCGCCGTCCCAGCGGGTCCGGTCCTGTTCCGCCAGCGGCACCAGTTCGCCGTGCGGGCCCGTGCGGGCCGGACGGCGGGCGTCGGTGAGCAGCATCAGGGCCAGCAGGCCCGCCGTCTCGGTGTCCTCCGGGACGAGCCGGTGCAGCAGCCTGGCCAGCCGGATCGCCTCCGTGGACAGCTCCGGCGCGGTCAGCTCCTCGCCGCCGCTCGCCGTGTAGCCCTCGTTGAAGACCAGGTACAGCACGTGCCGGACCTCGGCGAGCCGGGCCGCCCGGTCCTCGCCCTCCGGCAGCTCCAGGGTGTCCCCCGCCGCCCGGACGGTCTGCTTGGCGCGGCTGATCCGCTGCGCCATCGTCGCCTCCGGCACCAGGAACGCGGCCGCGATCTGCGCGGTGGTGAGACCGCCGACCGCCCGCAGGGTGAGCGCGATCCGGCTGGGCGACGACAGGTCCCGGTGGCAGCAGAGGAAGAGCAGCGCGAGCGAGTCGTCCGCGGCCCCCTCCCCCGCCTCGTCGGCGGCGGGCGCGAGCAGCTCGGCCGCCGGGGTGGCGAGGGCCACGCTGTCCTCGCGCCGCCGCCGGGCGGCCTCGCTGCGCACCTGGTCGACGTACTTGCGGTGGGCGACGGCCAGCAGCCAGCTTCCCGGGCGCTCCGGCACCCCCTGCTCCGGCCACTGCCGGGCCGCCGCGATCAGCGCCTCCTGGACGGCGTCCTCGCAGCCGTAGAAGTCGCCGTGGCGCCGCACGAGCGCGCCGAGGACCCGCGGGGCGCTCGCCCGCAGCAGCTCCTCGACGCCGGCCGGCTCCGGGCTCACACGTCCGCCGCGGACTCGTGCAGGACCGGCCAGAGCTCGACCGGGTCGACGTCCGCGAAGGGCATGTCGGCGGCGATCCGCTGGGCCCGCTCCAGGGACTCGCAGTCGAGGAGGTAGAAGCTGGCCAGGTACTCCTTGGTCTCCAGGTAGGGGCCGTCGGTGACGGCGGGTGCCCCGGACTCCCTGCGGACCAGCTGGGCGGCGGCCGCGTCGGCGAGGCCGTAGGCGCCCAGGAGTTCGCCGGTCTCGCGGTACCTGCGGTTGAAGGCCTCCTGGCGGGCGATCGCCTCGGGCCACGCCTCGGCCGGGAACGCGTCCCACTTGGCCTGGTTGCCGTAGATCATCGCGACGTACTTCATCTCGGGTGTCCTCCCCGTCCCGCGCGCCCCGGCGGCGCGCTGTCACCCTACGGTCGGAGCCGCCGCGACGATCTCGACATCGCCCGGAGAGATCTTCGGAGAAATCCCTCCGGGCTCCGCCGGGGCGGGAGGGGTCAGATCACGCCCTGCGCCAGCATCGCGTCCGCCACCCGCTCGAAGCCCGCGATGTTGGCGCCCGTCACGTAGTCGCCGGGGGCGCCGTAGCGCTCGGCGGTCTCGTGGCAGGTGCGGTGGATGTCGGTCATGATGCCGGCCAGCTCCTCCTCGACGCGGGCCGCGGACCAGGACGTACGGGAGTGGTTCTGGGCCATCTCCAGGGCGCTGACCGCGACTCCGCCCGCGTTGGCCGCCTTGCCGGGGCCGAAGGCGACGCCGGCCCGCTGGAGGAGGTGGACGGCCCCGGCGGTGGTGGGCATGTTGGCGCCCTCGGCGACGGCCTTCACGCCGTTGCGGACGAGCGCGGCGGCGTCGTCCTCGTCGAGCTCGTTCTGGGTCGCGGACGGCAGGGCGACGTCCGCCGGGACCTCCCAGACCCGGCCGCCCGGCACGAAGCGGGCGGAGGCGCCGCGCCGCTCGGCGTAGTCGGCGACCCGGCCGCGCTCGACCTCCTTGATCTGCTTGAGCAGGGCGAGGTCGATGCCCTTGTCGTCGTAGACGTAGCCGCTGGAGTCGGAGCAGGTCAGCGGGTTGGCGCCGAGGGCGAGCAGCTTCTCGATCGTGTACAGCGCGACGTTCCCGGAGCCGGAGACGACGGCGCTCTGGCCCTCCAGGTCCTCGCCGCGCTCGCGGAGCATGGCGGCGGCGAAGAGCACGCTGCCGTAGCCGGTGGCCTCCGGGCGGATCGCGGAGCCGCCCCAGCCGGTGCCCTTGCCGGTGAGGACGCCGGCCTCCCAGCGGTTGGTGATGCGGCGGTACTGGCCGAAGAGGTAGCCGATCTCGCGGCCGCCGACGCCGATGTCGCCCGCGGGGACGTCGGTGTGCTCGCCCAGGTGGCGGTACAGCTCGGTCATGAAGGACTGGCAGAAGCGCATGACCTCCGCGTCGCTGCGCCCGTGCGGGTCGAAGTCGCTGCCGCCCTTGCCGCCGCCGATGCCGAGGCCGGTGAGGGCGTTCTTGAAGATCTGCTCGAAGCCGAGGAACTTGACGATGCCGAGGTTCACCGAGGGGTGGAAGCGCAGGCCGCCCTTGTAGGGGCCCAGCGCGCTGTTGAACTCGACGCGGAAGCCGCGGTTGACGTGGACGCGGCCCCGGTCGTCCTGCCACGGGACCCGGAAGACGATCTGCCGCTCGGGCTCGACGAGCCGCTCCAGGAGGCCCGGCTCGGCGTACTCGGGGCGGGCGGCGAGGACCGGCGCCAGGGTGTCGAGCACCTCGTGGACGGCCTGGTGGAACTCGGGCTGCGCGGGGTTGCGGTGCTCGATCTCGGCGCGCAGGGCGTCGAGCGCGGAGCGGGCGGCGGTGGTCTCGGCGGTGGGACGGGACGGCACGGAGTACCCCCTTCTGGCGCGGCTCTGGGCGCCAGGGAAGCTGTGCGGAGCTCGGCGCCGTTGCCGAGCGTTGACGGGCGGCGTCCTCGCGCGCCCCCGCACCTGTGGGACCGCCGCCGGGCGAAGTGTTACATCCATGTGAATGCACGCACCAGCAAGCATTCCGGTCCGTCCGGTATGCGAGACGGCGGCGGGCCCCGGGACCGACCCGCCCGCGGAGCGCCCGCCCGTGGGCAACCCCCGCCCCGGGATCCCCGTCTAGTGCTGTGGCCGCAAAGGTTTGCCGGGTCGCGGCGTCCGGTGCGGTGCATCGCAAGGCGAAGGGCCACGACTCGTACGGGACGTACCTGCGTGGTCCGACAACGCGGCGAGGTGCCGTGCCGGGCGTCGCGACCCGGTGAACCTTCGCGGTCACAGCACTAGCCAGGGACCGACCCCGGGGGAAGGGCCATCCGCCGTGCACATACCGTCCCGCCGTACGCTCCTGGCCACGGCCGTGACCACGGCGCTCGTCACGGGCTGCTCCGTACCCGCACCGCGCCGGACCTCCCCGGCCGCGGACCCCGCGCCGGGCAAGCCCTTCGCCGGCGGGGAGCCGCGCCGCGCGTCGCTGCTCCAGATCGTGGCGCACCCCGACGACGACCTGTACTTCATGAACCCGGACGCGCAGCGGCTGCTCGACGCCGGGGTGCCGCTGGTCTCCGTCTACGTGACGGCCGGCGAGCACACCGGCGTCAACCGGATCAAGGGCATGCCGGCGTCCCCGCCGGACCGGGCCGCCTACTCCTCCGCCCGCCGCCAGGGCCTGCGGCAGAGCTACGCCCGGGCGCTCGGCCTGCCGCTCTTCACGCCGTGGCGGCGCGAGGCGCTGGCGCTCGGCGGCGGCCGGACGGCCGAGCGCGCGGTCCTGGAGCACGGCGGGCGCCGGGTGGAGCTGGTCCACCTCGACCTGCCGATGCACACCCCGCGCCGGTACACGGCGCTGCCGTCGCTGTGGGAGGACCGGGGCCTGGAGCTGTCCGCGCACCGCTCGGCGGGCTCTCCGGTCACGCGCCCGGGGCCGTACGACCACGACGGCCTGGTCGCGGCCCTGACCGCGCTGCTGCGCCGCTACCGGCCCACGGTGGTGCACACCCTCGACCCGGACCCGGACGTCCAGCCCGGCTCCGACGCGAACCGCCGCCGGGACTCCGAGCAGCCGGGCTACTCGGACCACGGGGACCACACGGCGGCGGCCTGTTTCGCCTGGGCCGCGCTGGTGCGCTGGGTGGCGGAGGAGATACGGGACGGGGCGCCGGTCCCGGTCTTCACCGCGACCGCCTTCCGCGGCTACTACAACCGCCACTGGCCGAAGAACCTGCCGCCCGGGGTGCTGGCGGGGAAGGCGGCCCGGCTGGTGCCGTACGGCGGCGATCCGTCCTGGGCGTGCGGGAACCCCTCGGGGTGCGGCGACTACGGCGTCGGCGGCGGACGGCCGCTGACCAACCGCAAGGGCTGGGTCCGCTCCACCCACCGCCGCTGGCCGGGCCCCGGGCTCGCGCTCGGGCAGGCGCCGGACGGGCGGCTCGTCGCGTACGGGGTGCTCGGTCTGCGCGCGGTGCGCTTCCGGGAGGGCGCGCCCGGGGCGTGGGGCGGTCCGGAGGACCTGGGCGGCGGCCCGCTGGCGCCGGTGCTGGGCTCCGCGGTGCTGCCGGACGGGCGGGCGCTGCTCTTCGGGGTGCGGTTCGCGGCGCTGGAGGGGCACGGCGGGCCCAACCGGCGGGAGGTGGTCCTCCTGGAGCAGCGCTCCCCCGGCGGGCCGTTCCTGGCCTGGCGGGGCCTCGGCTCCCCGGACCGCGGGTCGGACCGCAGCCGCAGGCTCGGCGCCCCGGTGGCCGTGACGGCGCCGGACGGCCGGGTGCGGCTCTACGTGCGGAACGCGGCGCGGGGCGTCGCCGAGCGGGTCCGCGAGCCGGACGGCGGCTGGGGACCGTGGCGGACCCTTCCGGGGGACGCCGTGGTGCAGGACGGTTTCGCCGTCTCGACGGACGCGGCGGGGCGGACGCACCTGTACGCGGCGGGGCGGGAGTCCGTACGCCACTGGGTGGACGGCCGGGAGGCGCCCGGCGCGCTGCCGCTGTCGGGTTCGACGGTGGCGAGCGCGGACGGCGGGCTCTACCACCGGGCACCGGCCTCGGCGCGGCTGCTCGGACCGGACGGCGAGGACGCGGGCCTGGACGGCTACGGGGAGGTGCGGGCGGCGCGCTCGGCGGCGCTGGGCACGGTGCTGCTCGGCACGGACGCGGAGGGCCGGCCGTGCGTCCGGGCCGGCGGGAGGCTGCGTACCCGGGCGGCGGGACCGGCGGCGGTGGCGGCCGCGCTCCACGTGGGCGACCGCGGGGTGACCGTGGTGGGGCTCGGGCCGGACGGGCGGCCCTGGTCCTGGCGGCCGTGAAGGCCCCGGGCAGCCGTGAAGCCCCCGGGCGGGCGGCGAAGGCCCCGGGTACGCGAGAAGGCCCCGCACCTTCCGGTGCGGGGCCTTCCCTCACTGCTAGCAGCTCGTACGAGCTACCAGGTCAGTCCAAGATCAGGCAGTGATCTTGACGACCTGGCCGGCGCCGACGGTCCGGCCACCCTCACGGATGGCGAACTTGAGGCCCTCCTCCATGGCGATGGGCTGGATCAGCTCAACGCTCATGGCGGTGTTGTCGCCCGGCATGACCATCTCGGTGCCCTCGGGGAGGGTCACGACGCCGGTCACGTCCGTGGTACGGAAGTAGAACTGCGGGCGGTAGTTGTTGAAGAACGGGGTGTGACGGCCACCCTCGTCCTTCGACAGGATGTAGGCCTGGGCCTCGAAGTTCGTGTGAGGCGTGACCGAACCCGGCTTGATGATGACCTGGCCGCGCTCGACGTCCTCGCGCTTGATGCCACGGAGGAGCAGACCGACGTTCTCACCGGCCTGGCCCTCGTCGAGCAGCTTGCGGAACATCTCGATGCCGGTGACCGTGGTGGTGGTCTTCTCCTGCTTGATGCCGATGATGTCAACGGTCTCGTTGACCTTCAGGACACCACGCTCGATGCGACCGGTGACGACGGTGCCACGACCGGTGATCGTGAAGACGTCCTCGATCGGCATCAGGAACGGCTTGTCGACGTCACGCTCGGGCTGCGGGATCGCCTCGTCGACGGCGTGCATGAGGCCGAGAAGCTTCTCGCCCCACTCCTTGTCGCCCTCGAGCGCCTTGAGCGCCGAGACGCGGACGACCGGAAGGTCGTCGCCCGGGAACTCGTACTCGGAGAGGAGCTCACGAACCTCGAGCTCGACGAGCTCCAGGATCTCCTCGTCGTCCACCATGTCGGCCTTGTTCAGGGCGACGACGATGTACGGAACGCCGACCTGGCGGGCCAGGAGCACGTGCTCCTTGGTCTGCGGCATCGGGCCGTCGGTGGCGGCGACCACGAGGATGGCGCCGTCCATCTGCGCGGCACCCGTGATCATGTTCTTGATGTAGTCCGCGTGACCGGGGCAGTCGACGTGGGCGTAGTGACGCGACTCGGTCTGGTACTCGACGTGCGCGATCGAGATCGTGATACCGCGCTGGCGCTCCTCGGGAGCCTTGTCGATCTGGTCGAAGGCCGAGGCCTCGTTCAGGTCCGGGTACGCGTCGTGCAGCACCTTGGTAATGGCGGCCGTGAGGGTCGTCTTACCGTGGTCGATGTGACCGATGGTGCCGATGTTGACGTGCGGCTTAGTCCGCTCGAACTTCGCCTTCGCCACTGGGGTCCTCCTGTGGAGTGGTTCTGAACGCCTTGCTTCATCGGCGCCAGGTGATCTTTGCTGGGGTGCCGTCCGGCAGGGGGTATCCCTCTCGGGACGGCCCCCTACCGGTCGGTGTCAAGCCTAAAGCGTGTGCACGCGGTGCGTTGAACGCGGTGCGTTTACTCGCCCTTGGCCTTCGCGATGATCTCCTCGGCGACGTTCCGCGGAACCTCGGCGTAGGAGTCGAACTGCATCGAGTAGCTTGCGCGACCCGAGGTCTTGCTGCGGAGGTCGCCGACGTAGCCGAACATCTCCGACAGGGGCACGAGGCCCTTCACGATGCGGGCACCGTGACGCTCCTCCATGGCCTGGATCTGGCCACGGCGGGAGTTGATGTCGCCGATGACCTCGCCCATGTAGTCCTCGGGCGTGGTGACCTCGACGGCCATCATCGGCTCAAGGAGCACGGGGGAAGCCTTGCGCGCGGCCTCCTTGAAGGCCTGCGAGCCGGCGATCTTGAACGCGAGCTCGGAGGAGTCGACCTCGTGGTAGCCACCGTCGAGAAGGATGACGCGGACGCCAGTCATCTCGTAGCCGGCCAGGATGCCGAACTGCATGGCCTCCTGCGCACCCGCGTCGACCGAAGGGATGTACTCCTTCGGGATGCGGCCACCGGTGACCTTGTTCACGAACTCGTACGACGCCTCGCCGCCCTCGATGGGCTCGATCGCGATCTGCACCTTGGCGAACTGACCGGTACCACCGGTCTGCTTCTTGTGGGTGTAGTCAAGTCGCTCGACGGCCTTGCGGATCGTCTCGCGGTACGCGACCTGCGGCTTGCCGACGTTCGCCTCGACCTTGAACTCGCGACGCATGCGGTCGACGAGGATGTCGAGGTGGAGCTCGCCCATGCCACCGATGATGGTCTGGCCGGTCTCCTCGTCCGAGTGGACCTGGAAGGAGGGGTCCTCCTCCGCGAGACGCTGGATGGCGACACCCAGCTTCTCCTGGTCACCCTTGGACTTGGGCTCGATCGCGACCTGGATGACCGGCGCCGGGAAGTCCATGGACTCCAGGATGACCGGGTTCTTCTCGTCGCACAGCGTCTCACCGGTGGTGGTCTGCTTCAGGCCCATGACGGCGACGATGTCGCCGGCGCCCACCGAGTCGATCTCCTCACGCTTGTTCGCGTGCATGCGGTAGATCTTGCCGATGCGCTCCTTCTTGCCCTTGACGGAGTTCAGCACCGCGGTGCCGGCCTCCAGGCGACCGGAGTAGATCCGGACGAAGGTGAGCTTGCCGAGGTGCGGGTCGCTCGCGATCTTGAACGCGAGGGCGGCCAGCGGCTCGTCGTCGGACGGCTTGCGCCGGACGACGACCTCGGCGTCCTTGACGTCCTGGCCCTCGATGGCCTCGACGTCGAGGGGCGACGGCAGGTAGCGGACGACGGCGTCGAGCAGGGGCTGGACGCCCTTGTTCTTGAACGCGGTGCCACAGAACACGGGGGTGACCGTGGTCTCGCCGCCCTTGCCGGAGGCGATGGTGATACGACGGATCGCCGCGTAGAGCTGCTCCTCGGTGGGCTCGACGCCCTCGAGGAAGAGCTCCATGAGCTCCTCGTCGTTCTCGGCGACGGCCTCGACGAGCTTGCCGCGGTACTCGTCGGCGAGCTCCTGCTTGTCGGCCGGGATGTCGACGACGTCGTACATCTCGCCCTTGCTCGCCTCGGCGGACCAGACGAGGGCCTTCATCTTCACGAGGTCGATGACGCCCTGGAAGTCGGCCTCGGCACCGATCGGGAGCTGCATGACGATCGGGGTCGCGCCAAGGCGGTTCACGATCATGTCGACACAGCGGAAGAAGTCGGCGCCCGTGCGGTCGAGCTTGTTGACGAAGCAGATACGCGGAACGCCGTAGCGGTCCGCCTGACGCCAGACGGTCTCGGACTGGGGCTCGACACCGGCCACGCCGTCGAACACCGTCACGGCACCGTCGAGCACGCGGAGGGAACGCTCCACCTCGACGGTGAAGTCGACGTGACCCGGCGTGTCGATGATGTTGATCGTGTGGTCGACGTTCTCGAGCGGCCAGTGGCAGGTGGTGGCAGCGGACGTGATCGTGATGCCACGCTCCTGCTCCTGCTCCATCCAGTCCATCGTGGCAGCGCCGTCGTGGACCTCACCGATCTTGTACGAAACGCCGGTGTAGAACAGGATCCGCTCGGTGGTGGTCGTCTTGCCCGCGTCGATGTGGGCCATGATGCCGATGTTGCGCACCTTGGCCAGGTCAAGCGAAGTGGTAGCCATAAGGCTTCAGTCTTCTCTCGGTCTCGATGTGGGTTGCGACTACCAGCGGTAGTGCGCGAAGGCCTTGTTGGACTCGGCCATCTTGTGCGTGTCCTCGCGCTTCTTGACCGAAGCACCCAGGCCGTTCGAGGCGTCCAGGAGCTCGTTCATGAGGCGCTCGGTCATGGTCTTCTCGCGGCGGGCGCGGGAGTAACCGACGAGCCAGCGCAGCGCGAGGGTGGAGGCACGACCGGGCTTGACCTCGATCGGCACCTGGTAGGTGGCGCCACCGACACGGCGGGACTTGACCTCGAGAGCCGGCTTGACGTTCTCGAGGGCGCGCTTCAGCGTGACGACCGGGTCAGCACCGGTCTTCTCGCGCAGGCCCTCCATGGCGCCGTAGACGATGCGCTCGGCGGTGGAGCGCTTGCCGTCCAGCAGGATCTTGTTGATCAGCGAGGTGACAAGAGGAGAACCGTAGACCGGGTCGATGATGACCGGGCGCTTCGGGGCGGGGCCCTTACGAGGCATTCTTACTTCTCCTTCTTGGCGCCGTAGCGGCTGCGGGCCTGCTTGCGGTTCTTGACACCCTGGGTGTCGAGGGAGCCGCGGATGATCTTGTAGCGAACACCCGGCAGGTCCTTCACACGGCCGCCGCGCACGAGCACGATCGAGTGCTCCTGCAGGTTGTGTCCCTCACCCGGGATGTAGGCCGTGACCTCGATGCCGCTGGTCAGACGCACACGCGCGACCTTACGGAGGGCCGAGTTCGGCTTCTTCGGGGTGGTCGTGAACACACGCGTGCAGACGCCACGGCGCTGGGGCGAACCCTCGAGTGCGGGCGTCTTGTTCTTCTCGACCTTGTCCTGCCGGCCCTTCCGGACCAGCTGCTGGATCGTAGGCACTACTTCTCCGGTTTCTGTGTGCCGTAAGTACTACTAACCTGGAACATTCACCGACCCACGCGGTCGGGCGTGTCGGATCCGGTGAACCTCCCGCTGAGCGCGGGAAGGCGCGGATCACGGTGGCCGGTCTCGGACTCACCGTGCGGTTGTGGACACGCACAGGAGCCCAGGCACACCCCAGGCACAAGGCATGAGCGTACCTATCGCACGGACTGCGGTCAAAAGAAATGGAACCCGCCGACCCGGCCGGGAAGATCGTCCGGCTCCCGGAGACACCGGGACCCCCTGGATCGCACCGCCGGGGAGCCCCGGATCGCGCGACGGAGGTCCCCGGGTCACGTGGCGGGATCCCCCGGTCCGCGTGGCGGGATCCCCCGGCCGGGGCGGAGGGATCCGCCCGGCGCGCGGCGGGGTTCCCGGGGGGCGGCGGGGCTCCCCAGGGGGGCGCGCGGCGCGATCGGTCGCGAGCCGCGCACCGGGGACGGCCACGGACCGGGGACGACTACGGACCGGGGACGGCCGCGGACCGGGCACCCGCGCCCGCGCGCCGGATCGGTCGCGGCCCGCGCGCCGGAGCCGCCGCGCGCCGTGCGCCGGGCGCCGGGCCAGTCGCGGGGCGTGCGCCGGGCCGGTCGCGGGACGTGCGCCGGGTCAGTCGCGGGCCGTGCGGCGGGGCTCGGCGCGGGGCTCCTCGGCCTCCTGGGCGGCGTCGGGCTCCAGGAACTGGCTGACCACCTTGACGAAGACGCCCATGCGCTCGTCGGGGACGCCCAGCCAGCGGGCGAAGTCCTCCATGGTGGGCTGCCAGTCGGTCGGCGGCAGGAGGTCCGCCGCCAGCGGCAGCTCCTCCGGCGTGACCCGGCCGGACCGGATGAGCATGTCGCGGACGGAGACCCCGAGGAGCGGGGCGATGCGGCGCATGGTCTCCAGGTCGGGCATGCTCTGCCGCTGCAGGAGGCGGGTCACGGCGGCCCGGTGGACCCCCGCCTCGTCCGCGATGCGGGACTTGCCGCCGCCGCGCGGGCTGTCGATGTCGTATCCACGCCGTCTCATCAGGCCTTCGACCCAGCCGGCGAACTCGTCGAGTCCTTGACTGTTCATCCTCTAACGCTCCCTCATCATCCCCACCCTCCGGGTCCCTCACTCTAGCGTGCTTGCGCGCACGGAATTACGTGCTTTCGGGCACGCAATCGTGTCGAATCGATGGAGACCCCTCCACATCCATAGTTGCGCGCGAGCGCGCAACATGTAAGTCTGCCGATCGCCGCACTCGTCGGCCTCCTGAACCCCAGGGCCCCCACGGGCCCCTGACGTCCCGGTGGCCCGGACCGTGGAGAAACGTCTTGTCCCAGCCCGACCCGACCCCCTGGCAGGCCGCCGCCGCGTGCGCCGGCCTCTCCCCGGCCGTCGTCTTCGCCCGCCGCGAGCGGCAGGCCGCCCCCGCCCTGCGCGCCTGCGCCGGCTGCCCCGTCGCCCGCGAGTGCGAGGCGGCCGTGGCCCCCGCCGAGAGCTACTTCGACGGCGTCTGCGCGGGGCGCCTCTGGCGCAACGGCCGCCCGGTCAAGCCCCGTTCCCCCGCGGGAGCCGCCGGAGCCGCCGGCTCCCCGCGCGCCGGAGCCGCCCCCGTCCCGCCCGGCGCCCGCGCCGCCACCGCACCGCTCGACGCCCGCGCCGCCACCGCACCGCTCGACGCCCGCGCCGTCGCCGCCCAGCTCGACGCCGTCCTCGCGGCCGGCGCCCCGGCCCGTACCGGCGGAGGCGACCGTGACTGAGCACAGCGGCGGCGGCACCGCCGCCGAAGCCGTCCTGCGGGACGTCACCCTCTGGGCCGCCGCCCTCGCCCGCCACTTCCCCGAACTGGCCGAGGAGCTGGCCCCGGTGCGCCGCTCCCCCACCGGCACCGCGCCCGCCGGCCCGCCCCCCGGCACCGGCGAACTGATCCGCCGCGAGCGGCACGAGGCGCTGCTCCTGGAGCAGCGGCACGGGCTCGCCGTGCCCGGCCACGGCGCCGCTCCGATCCGGCTGCACGTCTCCGACTGCATCCGGGACGTCACCGACGGCGTGGTGGAGCTGGAGGAGGCCGTGCACGCCCGGCTGGGCCTGCCCCGGCCGCCGCGCGCCGGGGTGGTCGACCGGCTGCGCCGGGTCGTCGCCCGGCTCGACGCCGTCGCCGCCCACCCGGACCTCGCCCGCCATGTGCGGGACGAGGTGCGGCGGATGGCCCGCCGCTGCGCCCGCACCCTCGGCGAGGCGGAGACCGTGGTGCGGGTGGCCGGTCGCTGCCCCTGGTGCGACTCGGTCTCGCTGCGGGCCTTCCCGGACCGGCGGGCGGTGCTGTGCGTGAACCCCGCCTGCGTGTGCGTCGATCCGGTGTGCGGCTGCCAGGACGACCCGGCCTACCGGCACCTGTGGCGGGAGGACGAGTGGGCGGAGCTGGCGGACGCCTCCGGGGCCCGCGCGGAGGAGATCGAGGCGGCGATGGACGACACGAAGGAGACCTCATGCTGAGCTCGCCCCACCTGCCGGCCCTGATCCCGGGCCCGCTCGCCGCCGAGGAGGCGGGCGTGGCTCCCGCGACCATCCGCAAGTGGGTCCAGCTGGGCCATCTGCGGGCCGTCGGCAAGGCGGGGCGGGCGCAGCTCTTCCGCCTGGAGGACGTCTTCGCGGCGGAGCGGGCGACCCGCCGCCGGCCGCGTACCGCCTGAGCCCCGTTCGCACCCCCGGCGAAGCGCCCCCGTGTCCCCAGGGACACGGGGGCGCTTCGTCATGCCTTCAGGAAGTCGTGCAGCGAGCGGGTCAGTTCCCCGGCGAAGCGGACGCGGGCCGGCTCGTCGAGGCGGTCGAGGGAGAGGTACGGGTTGAGGTCCTCCAGCTCGACCAGGAGGAGGCCGCCGTCCGGGGCCCGGCAGGCGTCGACGCGCTGGATGCCGTGGCGCAGGGTGTTCCAGGCGATGAAGCCGCGCGCGAAGTCGAGGTCGGCCGCGGTGGGTTCGTACGGTGCCAGTTCCCAGCGGCGCTCGGGGTCGGGGGCGTGAAGCGCGTACTGGAAGCGGTCGTCGACGAAGTAGAAGGAGACCTCGTAGCGGAAGTCGATGCGGGGCTGGACGAGCAGTTCCCCGTCCCCGTACGGGAGTCCGGCGAGGTCGGCGCGGGGGACGAACCGCAGCCCTATGGAGTCGGCGCCCGCCTTGGGCTTGACCGCGTACTCCGCCGCGTCGGGCAGGCGGTGCAGATCCTCGGGGCGGTCGACGGTGGGGATGACGGGGTGTCCGCCGGTGGTGAGGTCGACGAGGTACTGCTTGCCGGCCATGTCGCCGCGGCCGTGGACCGGGTTGTAGACGCGGGTACCGAGGGCGGCGGCGCGCTCGCGGAAGTGGTCGTACGCCTCCTGGAAGTGGAGGACCGGGCCGCTGTTGCGGACGACGACGGCGTCGAAGGCGTCCATGAGGGCGGCGGCGTCGCGGGGGTGGCAGAGGGCGAGGTCGAAGGAGGCCCGGAGCCGGGCGGTGAGGTCGATGTCCTCGTCGCAGTAGCGGCGCCCGCGGGCCGGGTAGGCGAGGTCGGTGACGTAGAGCAGGCGGGGACGGTCGGCGGACACGGGCGGCTCCTCGGGGGTCGGAAGGGCCAACCTATCGGCCGACGCCTGTCCGCTGGAAGACGTATACGCAGGTCAGGGCCGCGTCGCCGGGGGTGGTGGCACATCGATCACCGAATTAGTTGCGTGCGCGCACGCTCTCTGTCACAGTTGGCGCAGCGGCGGAGCTGCGCCCGCAGGACGGGCGGCGGCTCCGCCGTCCGCCGTCCGGGAGCGTTCCCGCGCCCCCCGCCCCCTCCCCCCGCGGGAACCCCGGGCGGCGGCCCCTCCCCTCCCTCCCCACCGCCCCTCCCTCCCGAGGAGAACCGTCATGACCACTCCCCCGAGTGCGTTCCCGGACGTCGAGAAGCTGGTCGTCGACGTCCTCAAGGCCGACCCGGCGCTGGCCGGGGCGGTGATCGCCGTCCAGGCCCCCGCCGGCTTCGACGGCACCCAGGCCGCCGTCCTCGTCAACCGCCGCGGCGGCGCCTGGATCGGCGACCTCCACGTCGACATGCCGCTGATCGAGTTCGAGGTGTACGGCCCCACCAAGGAGGCCGCCCACGTCCTCGCCAACGGCGCCAGGCGCGCCCTGCTCGCCACCCTCGGCAAGCAGCTCGGCACCGGCAACGTCGTCCACGACGTGGAGGAGCAGGACGGGCCGCGCTGGCTGCCCGACTACCTCTACCGGGGCGCCCACCGCTACCTCTGCGTGCTGCGCCTCTCCCTGAGCGTCTTCTGACGCCCCGCCGGACCCCGTCCGGCCCCACCGACGAGGCCCCGCCGTCCGGCGGGGCCTTTGCCGTACCCGGGCCCTTCCCTCCGCCCGGGCGCGGCGCCCTCACCATCACAAGGAGAAACCCACCATGGCAGGCAACAACTCCGCCGAGATCCGCGTCGCCGGCTCCGGCAAGCTCTTCGTCGCCACCGCCGGCGCCACCGCCCCGTCCTTCGGCTCCGACCCGGCCACCGACTGGGCCGCGGCCACCTGGACGAACCTCGGCTACACCACCGGCGACGGCGTCACCTTCTCCAAGAAGGACAAGCTGGAGCCGATCGACACCTGGCAGTCGGTCTCCCCGGTGCACTTCGTCTACTCCAGCCGCGACCTCTCGCTGAAGTTCTCGATGCTCCAGTTCAACGAGGAGACGCTGCCGTTCTTCATGGGCGGCGGCAAGGTCGAGGCGGAGCCGGCCGCGGCGACGGAGACGTTCAAGTACGAGATCGCCGAGCGTCCGTACGCGGACGTCCGCGCCCTCGGCCTGGAGTTCACCGACGTCAAGGTCGGCGGCACCGCGGTCACGTACCGCTTCATCATCCCGCGCGGCCAGGTCACCGCCTCCGACGACATCAAGCTGGCCCGCAAGGCGGCGTCCACCCTGGGCATCACCTTCACCGCGATGTCGAACGGCGACGGCAAGCCGCTGGCGACCTTCCTCATGAAGGACAGCCAGTACGGCGCCTCGGCCTGATCCCCCTGGGGGGGGGGGGGGGGGGGCCCCCCCGCCGCCCCCCCCCCCCCCCCCCCCCCCCCCCCCCCCCGCCCCCCCCCCCCCCCCCCCAAAAAACAACCCCCCCCCCCCCCAAC